>NZ_JBFUHA010000001.1:1012500-1285907 GCF_056402635.1 Sphingomonas sp. P3_C5 | reverse complement strand
GCACCGGCCGCGCCGGCGGCGCCCGCTGCCGCCGCCCCAGCTGCGCCGGCGCCCGCCCCGGCGCCAGTGCCGCAGAATGTAGATGTCGGCGTGGTCCTGGCAGAGATGGCCTCGATGAAGGGTGGCGGCGGCAACTATCAGACGTCGATCGTCGATCTGCTGAAGCTGCTCGATCTCGATTCGAGCCTCACTGCGCGGAAGGGGCTCGCCGACGAGCTGAACGTGCATGTCGGTGCGGACGGCAGCGCTGAGGAGAATATCGCGCTGCACAAGGCAGTGATGGCGAAGCTCGCCGAGAATGGCGGTGTGGTGCCGGACAGCCTGAGGGGCTGAATCTCCCGGTGCGTGTTGGAAATGTCATGCCGGGCGCTGACATTTCCAGCATGTACAGAACATTGTACAGATAGCGGAGTGTCAGAACCGGGATGCCTGTGCTCGCGCCTGTTGCGCGACGAAATCAGCGACTGCGCGGATGCGCGGGACGCGGGCGAGATCGGTGTGGACGATCATCCAGTAGCTGCGCACCACTTCCACCACCTCGGGGAGCACACGCACGAGACGCATGCGCGGGTTGACCGCGAAGCAATGCAGCAGGCCGAAGCCGAGCCCCGATATCACGGCTTCCATCTGGGCGGTGACTGAGCTCGAACGGAAAACGCAGCGCCGCGACAGCGACTGATCGAGATTGCGCAGCTCAGGCAGGTCGATCATCTCCTCGATATAAGAGATGAAGGGCTGGCTGCGCAGCTCGGCGAGGGTCTCTATCGGGCCTGTCCGGGCGAGCAGATCCTCCGAGGCGAACAGCCCGATCCGGTAGTCGACCAGCCGGGCGGCCTGGAGCCGGCCATGATCCGGCCGGTGGAGGCTGATCGCGATATCAGCCTCACGCTTCGACAGGTTCACCGCACGCGATTCGGGGACAAGCTCGAGCTCGATCGCCGGATGCTGCGCATTGAGCAGATGCACGCGCGGGGCGATGAAGGAGGTGCCGAACGCCTCAGTGGTCGAGAGCCGCACAACACCCGAAACCTGTTCGTCCTGCCCCTCGACGCTGCGGCCGGCCGACAGCACCTCCTCCTCGACCCGTTCGGCGTGGTGGAGCAGTTCCATCCCGGCCTTGGTCGGCTGCACGCCGCGTGGCGAACGATCGAACAATCTGGTGCCGAGCGAATGTTCGAGCGCGGTCACGCGGCGTGCGAGTGTCGTGTGGTTGAGGCCGAGACGCTGGCCGCTCGCGACGAAGCTGCCGCTACGGGCGACTGACAGGAACAGCCGGAGGTCGTCCCAGTTCAGCATTCACATATTCGCACAGCTGTTTTGCATAATGCCCGTATATATGGACACCAATGCAAATGCTATCGGGGGCGCAACCAATGAGAGGATTCCCGAATGCGCGTGATTCAGCATTTCATCGACGGCGCTTCCACCACTGCGGCGCCTTCGCGGCTGGGCGATGTCTTCGATCCGTCGATCGGCACGGTCCAGGCGCAGGTTGCCCTGGGTGACTCGGCGTTGCTCGACGCAGCGGTGGCCAGCGCCAAGGCGGCGCAGCCGGCCTGGGCCGCGACCAACCCGCAGCGCCGCGCGCGCATCATGTTCCGCTTCAAGGAGCTGATCGAGCAGCATATGGACGAGCTCGCCGAGCTGCTGTCGCGCGAGCATGGCAAGGTGATCGCCGATTCGAAGGGCGACATCCAGCGCGGGCTCGAAGTGGTGGAGTTCGTCTGCGGCGTGCCGCATCTTCTGAAGGGCGAATATACCGAGGGCGCGGGCCCCGGCATCGATGTCTATTCGATGCGCCAGCCGATCGGCATCGCCGCCGGCATCACCCCGTTCAACTTCCCGGCGATGATCCCGTTGTGGATGTGCTCGCCGGCGATCGCATCGGGCAATGCCTTCATCATCAAGCCGAGCGAGCGCGATCCTTCAGTGCCGGTGCGGCTTGCCGAACTGGCGCTCGAAGCGGGGCTGCCCAAGGGCATCCTCAATGTCGTGCACGGCGACAAGGTCATGGTCGATGCGATCCTCGACCATCCCGACATCAAGGCGGTGAGCTTTGTCGGCTCGTCCGACATCGCCCAATATGTCTATGGCCGCGGCGCCTCGAACGGCAAGCGCATGCAGTGCATGGGCGGCGCGAAGAACCATGGCATCGTGATGCCCGATGCCGATCTCGACCAGGCGGTCGCTGATATCATCGGCTCTGCCTATGGCTCGGCGGGCGAGCGCTGCATGGCGCTGCCGGTGGTCGTGCCGGTCGGCGAAGCGACGGCCGAGCGACTGCGCGAGAGGCTCATCGCAGCGATCGCCGATCTGCGGGTCGGCGTACCGACTGATCCGGACGCGCATTACGGCCCGGTCGTGAGCGCGCAGCACAAGGCGCGGGTCGAGAATTATATCCAGATGGCAGTGGACGAGGGCGCCGAGCTGGTCGTCGACGGGCGCGGGCTTTCGCTCCAGGGCTATGAGAATGGCTATTATATGGGCCCGACGTTGCTCGACCGCGTCACGCCGGAGATGCAGAGCTATCAGGAGGAGATTTTCGGGCCGGTGCTGCAGATCCTGCGCGCAGCGACCTTCGAGGAGGCAGTCTCCTATCCGACCAACCACCAATATGGGAATGGCGTCGCCATCTTCACGCGGAATGGCGATTTCGCGCGGAAGTTCGCGAGCAGCGTCGAGGTCGGCATGGTCGGCATCAACGTGCCGATCCCGGTGCCGGTCGCCTATCACAGCTTTGGCGGCTGGAAGCGCTCCGGCTTTGGCGATCTCAACCAGTACGGGATGGACGGCATCCGCTTCTACACGCGGACCAAGACCATCACCCAGCGCTGGCCAAGCGGCGGCGCGGTGCTCGACCAGAGCTTTGTTATCCCGACGATGGGGTGAGCCGGCGCGTTGGCGGCGCGGTTAGCTCCGCTCCGCCAACGCCAGCAGCGCCTGGGCGCGCGCCAGATAGGGCCGGTCGAGCATGCCGCCCTTGTAGCCGATCGTGCCGACGCCGGGATTGGCAGCGAACAGATCTACGATCTCCTGCGCAGCGGCGATCTCGTCCGCGTTCGGGCTGAACGCCTGGTTGATCACATCGACCTGCGCCGGATGGATGGCGAGCATGCCGCGATAGCCATCGCGCCGGACCTGCTCGGCCCGTTTGCGCAGGGTCTCGAGGTCGCGGAAATCGCCCTGGATCGTCTCGATCGGGGCGACCCCGGCGGTCGCCGCGCCGAGCAGGCAGAGGCTTCGCGCGAGCTGATAGGTGAAGGCATAGCTGCCATCGGGGTTGCAGTTCTCGCTCGCCCCCAGCGCATCAGCGAGATCCTCCGCGCCCCAGGTCATCGCGACGAGCCGCGGCGCGCCGGCATAGTCGCCTGTCGTGAACATGCCCGCCGCAGTCTCCGTGACGAGGGCGATCACCCTGGTCGAGCCCTGTTCGATCCAGGCGGAGACCTCCAAAGCCGACAGATAATGGTCGAGTAGCTCGACGTCGGCGCGTCCGCGCGCCTTGGGCAGCATGATCCCGCCGGGACGGCCGGGGATGACCGCCGCCAGATCGGCCAGTGCATGCGGTCCGTCGAGCGGATTGATCCTGATCCACAGCCGCGAACGATCCTCGGGCTGGGCATCGAGGAATGCGCGCACCATCGTCCGCGCCTTTGGTTTTTCCTCGGGCGTGACCGCATCTTCGAGATCGAATATGGCGATATCCGCCGAACCGGCGGCCGCCTTCTCCATCTTCTTCTCGCTGTCTCCGGGTGCGAACAGCCAGGAGCGCATCTTCAGCGGTGTAGCGTCAGTCGTCATTGCGTCATCCGATCCAGGCAGCGCGTGCCGCCGATATGCTCAATA
Source organism: Sphingomonas sp. P3_C5 (assembly GCF_056402635.1). NCBI lineage: Bacteria > Pseudomonadati > Pseudomonadota > Alphaproteobacteria > Sphingomonadales > Sphingomonadaceae > Sphingomonas > Sphingomonas sp. P3_C5. Next base: position 1,282,061 of record NZ_JBFUHA010000001.1, on the reverse strand, counting down.
GGATTTGGGCAGTTCAAGCACCTTCTCGGCGAGATAGTTGAGGATCATGTGCGGGCTGACCGGTGCGATCCTGGGTATCAGGCTTTCGCGCAGATAGCGTTCGACATGATATTCCTGCGCATAGCCCATGCCGCCAAGCGTCAACATCGCTGTGTGGCACGCCTCGAACCCGAATTCACCGGCGAGATATTTGGCGGCATTGGCCTCGACGCCGCACTCCTCGCCCTTGTCGAACAAAGTGGCTGCCTTCATCACCATCAGATTGGCGGCTTCGAGCTGCGCCCAGCATTTGGCGAGCGGATGCTGGATGCCCTGGTTCTGGCCGATCGGCCGATCGAACACGATCCGCTCGCGGGCATAGCGGGCTGCCCGCCGGATCGCCACGCGCCCCAGGCCCACCGCTTCAGCCGCCAGCAGCACCCGCTCCGGATTAAGGCCGTGCAGGATGATCCTGAAACCCTCGCCCTCGGTGCCGACCAGATCCGCCTCGGGGATCCACAGATCCTCGAAGAACAGCATATTCGAATCGACTGCGTGGCGGCCCATCTTGTGGATCAGCCGGGTTTCGATCTTCGCCTTGTCGAAATCGGTGTAGAAGAGCGACAGCCCGTCGGTCTTGCGCTTGCACTGGTCGAGCGGCGTGGTGCGCGCCAGCAGCAGCATCTTGTTGGCGACCTGGGCTGTCGAGATCCAGATCTTCTCGCCGTTGACGCGATAGCCGCCCTCTTTCCGCTCGGCCCGCGTTTTGAGCTGGGTGGTGTTCAAGCCGACATTGGGCTCAGTCACGGCGAAACACGCCTTGTCCTCGCCGCTGATGATGCCCGGGATCGAGCGCTGCTTCTGTGCCTCGGTGCCGAACAGGATGATCGGCTGGAGCCCGAAGATGTTGATATGGACGGCAGAGGCGCCGCTCATTCCGGCGCCGGATTCAGCGATCGCCTGCATCAGGATCGCGGCTTCGGTGATGCCCAGTCCCGATCCGCCATAGGCCTCCGGCATGGCGATACCGAGCCAGCCTGCGTCCGCCACCGAGCGGTAGAAATCCTCGGGGAAAACGCCGTCGCGATCGCGTTCGAGCCAATATTCGTCGGGGAATTTGGTGCAATGCTTGAGGATCACGTCGCGGATATTCTGCTGGTCCTGAGTGAACGAGAAATCCACGATCTTGCGGCCTTGCTAGCGTGACGCGCGCGACGCCCAGCGGGTCGCAGTCGGGGCATAGTGCCACAACGGGGCCAAAAGGACATATCGCGCCCGCGAAGGGACGCGAGGGCGGAATCAGGCCGCCCTGGAGTCCCTCTCCGCTTCTTCGACCGGCGCCTCAGGCGTGGGTCCGCCGGGAATCCCGACAAGCGGCCAGTGCCGGGTTTTCACATCGATGGCGCTCAGCAGGCGCAGAAACTCGACCTCGTTGGGATCATGGGCAACGCCGCCGATCTCGAAGATATCGTGGAACCACTTCTCTTCGAAGCCGGCGAGGTTCGGGTTTTCCCAGGACCCCCATGGCAGATGAGTCTGGGTCTTGCCGCGGACCAGGCCCCAGCAGAAGGCGCCGACATGGTTTTCCTTCGCGATCGGCAGGATCGCCTCGAAGGTGCTCCCAGCCGGGCGCGCCATGAACTCAGTGCAGAGAAGCGGCCGGCCGAATACGCTCAGCCATTCGATGCGCTGGAGGAAGTCCTCGGCGACACCGTAATTGTGGAAGGAGATGACGTCCGAAAGGCTGGTCTGGGCCTGTTGGAGCGGGGTCAGCCGATCGGGGGAAGACCAGTCGCCAAGCCAGATGGCGCTGGTCAGCGGCTGGATCGGGTCCATCGCGCGGGCCCAGCCAAAGGCCTCGCGCAGCAGCGGCAGGACCAGATCGGCCTTGGCGGCAAGCTCGGTCGCGTCGCAGGCGGACACATCGGGGCCGTTGTCTGGCTCGTTCCAGATATCCCAGGCGAAGACCCGCTGATCCTTGCCGAAGCGGCCGACGACGCCCTTCACATAGGCTTCGAGCCTGGCGTGCTGCGACGGGTCCCGCAGCGCGGCGATGCCGGGCGCCTGCACCCAGCCGGAATTATGGACGCCGGGGGTCGGGCGCGGCTGGACACCGAGCGCTGGCTCAGGATCCCAGCAGGAATCGAACAGCACGAGCATCGTCCGGATGCCGTGGCGGTCGGCCACGGCAAGGAAATCGTCGATGCGGCGCAGCAGGCCTGCGGAATCGTCGATCCACAGCAGATCGTGGAGATACACGCGCACTGCGTTCATGCCGATCGACGCGGCGAGAGCGAGCTCGGCCTCGATCATTGGCAGGTTGAACGTCTCCGCCTGCCACATTTCGAGCTGATTGATCGCATCCGAAGGGGTGAAGTTGCACCCCATCGGCCATGGCTGGGCCGCCCACCAGTCCCTGGCGACTTCCACCCCCCAACGCTTACGCATAACTCGCCTCACATCAACGCCGCGATGCGCAACGCCCTGGTTTCGCATCACAAACCGAGAATAGAATGTAAACCTGAATTAAGGCTTTACCCGCGAAAACGCGACGGGCCGAATGGCAGTGTCCAGAGCAAGCCATTGCAGGCGACCGGTACGTCAGCTCAAGCAATATCCGGCACCGATTTTTCCCAAATTCGGGGCGCCCCGAGACGGGACGGTTGATTCAGGCTTAGGCCTGCCAAGAATGGATTGTTTGCCGCCGCTCCCCGATTCCGGGCAGGGCGCCCGCGGAGATTGAACGATGGCAAAGACACTGACTCATCTGGAGCGACTCGAAGCAGAGGCGATCCACATCATGCGCGAGGTCGTCGCTGAGACCGAGCGGCCGGTGATGATGTATTCAGTCGGCAAGGATTCAGCCGTGATGCTGCACCTTGCGCGCAAGGCCTTCTATCCCTCGCCGCCGCCCTTCCCGCTGCTCCACGTCGATACGACGTGGAAGTTCCGGGACATGTACCGCTTGCGCGATCGCATGGCGAAAGAGAGCGGCATGGAGCTGATCGTCTATCACAACCAGGAAGCGATGGACCGCGGCATCAATCCGTTCGATCACGGCGCGCTCCACACCGACATGTGGAAGACCGAGGGGCTGAAACAGGCGCTCGACAAATATGGCTTCGACGCAGCATTCGGCGGCGCGCGGCGCGACGAGGAGAAGAGCCGCGCCAAGGAGCGCATCTTCTCGTTCCGCACCGCGACCCATGGCTGGGACCCGAAGAAGCAGCGGCCGGAGCTCTGGAACCTCTATAATGCCCGCAAGAACAAGGGCGAGAGCATCCGGGTCTTCCCGATCTCGAACTGGACCGAGCTCGACGTCTGGCAATATATCCAGCTCAACGACATACCGATCGTGCCGCTCTATTTCGCCGGCAAGCGCCCGACTGTCGAGCGTGACGGCATGCTGCTGATGGTCGATGACGACCGCTTCCGCTTGAACCCGGGCGAAGTGCCGGTGGAGCGCTCGATCCGCTTCCGCACGCTTGGTTGTTATCCGCTGACGGGAGCGGTCGAGAGCACTGCCTCGACGCTCTCGGAGATCATTCAGGAGACGCTGCTGACCACGACGTCGGAGCGTCAGGGCCGGGCGATCGACAAGGATGCCGGCGGCGCGGGCATGGAAAAGAAGAAGCAGGAAGGCTATTTCTGATGACCGAGCAAACCAAGGACTCGGTGTACCAGACAGAAGCGCTGATCGCCGAGGATATCGACGCGTATCTCGACCAGCATCAGCACAAGACTATGCTGCGCTTCATCACCTGCGGCTCGGTCGATGACGGCAAGTCGACGCTGATCGGGCGGCTGCTCTACGACAGCAAGATGATCTTCGAGGATCAGCTCGCCGCGCTTGAGGCGGACAGCAAGCGGGTGGGCACCCAGGGCCAGGAAATCGACTTCGCGCTCCTCGTCGACGGCCTCGCCGCCGAGCGCGAGCAGGGCATCACCATCGATGTCGCCTACCGCTTCTTCTCGACCGAGAAGCGCAAGTTCATCGTCGCCGATACGCCCGGGCATGAGCAATATACGCGCAACATGGTGACCGGCGCCTCGACCGCCGACCTCGCCGTGATCCTGATCGATGCGCGCAAGGGCGTGCTCACCCAGACCCGCCGCCATTCCTATCTTGCCCACCTGATCGGCATCCGGAATCTGGTGCTCGCGGTGAACAAGATGGACCTGATCGGCTATGATCAGGCGAAATATGACGAGATCGTCGCCGACTATACCGCGTTCGCGGAGAGCATCGGCATCACCGCCTTCACGCCGATGCCGATCTCCGGCTTCAAGGGCGACAACATCACCGAGCGCAGCGAGAACACGCCCTGGTACACCGGGCCGACGCTGATGGAGCATCTCGAGACGGTCGAGGTGAACCTGGAAACCGACCAGGCCCGGCCGTTCCGCATGGCGGTGCAATGGGTCAACCGCCCCAATCTCGACTTCCGGGGCTTTTCCGGACAGATCGCGAGCGGATCGATCAACACCGGCGATGCGATCCGCGTGCTGCCCGGCGGCAAGACCTCGACCATCAGCCGCATCTCGACCATGTCGGGCGACCTCGACGAAGCCGTCGCGGGCCAGTCGGTCACGCTCTGCTTTGCCGACGAGATCGATTGCTCGCGCGGCAATGTCATCGCGGCGGCCGATAACCCACCCGAGGCAGCCGATCAGTTCGAGGCGACGATCGTCTGGATGGACGACGCGGCGCTGCATGTCGGCAGGTCCTATTGGCTGAAGCTCGGCACTCAGATGGTCTCGGCGACCGTCCACGAGCCGAAATATCAGGTCAACGTCAACACGATGGAACATCTCGCGGCGAAGACGCTCGAGCTGAACGCGATCGGCGTGGCGGAGCTGACGACTGACCGTCCGATCGTGTTCGAGCCCTATGCCGAAAACCGGACGCTGGGCGGCTTCATCCTGATCGACAAGATCACCAATGCGACGGTTGCGGCGGGCATGCTGCACTTCTCGCTGCGGCGCGCGCAGAATGTGCACTGGCAGGCAGTCGACATCACCCGCGACATGCATGCCAGGCTCAAGAACCAGAAGCCGGCGGTGCTGTGGTTCACGGGGCTTTCGGGTTCGGGCAAATCGACCATCGCCAATCTGGTGGAGAAGAAGCTCCACCGGATGAACCGCCACACCTTCCTGCTCGATGGCGACAATGTGCGCCACGGGCTGAACAAGGACCTTGGCTTTACCGAGGCCGACCGGATCGAGAATATCCGGCGCGTCGGCGAGGTGGCGAAGCTGATGGCGGATAGCGGGCTGATCGTGATCACTGCCTTCATCTCGCCGTTCCGGGCCGAGCGCGACATGGTGCGTTCGATGCTGCCCGAGGGCGAATTCGTCGAGATCTTCATCGACACCGCGCTGGCTGAGGCCGAACGGCGCGACGTGAAGGGCCTGTACAAAAAGGCGCGGGCGGGCGAACTCAAGAACTTCACCGGGATCGACAGCCCCTATGAACGGCCGGACAGCCCCGAAATCCGCATCGACACGGCCGCGATGACACCTGAACAGGCGGCTGACCTGATCGTCGATCGGATCATCCCATGAACGGCGTGGAAGAGAGCGACGTCCGCCTCGCCGAGCGGCTGGCAACCGAAGCGGGCGAGATCCTGCTTGGCCTGCAGCGCTCGAGCGGGCTGGCCGGCAAGGAACTCGGCAAGGCGGGCGATGAGGGCGCCAACAACTATCTGATGCGGGCGTTGCGCGCCGCCCGGCCCGAGGACGGCCTGCTTTCCGAAGAGACTGAGTGCGACGGCGTGCGCCTGACCAAGGCACGCGTGTGGATCATCGATCCGCTCGATGGCACCMGCGAATATGGCGAGGCCAGGACCGATTGGGCAGTGCATGTCGCCCTCGCAATCAACGGCGTGGCAACGGTCGGGGCGGTTGCCCTGCCCGCGCTCGACACCACGCTGACCTCCGGTGCGCCGAAGCCGCTGGCGCCCGCCAACACGCCACCCCGCATGCTGGTCAGCCGCACGCGGCCTGCCGCCGAAGCGGTGGCAGTGGCTGAAGCGATCGGCGCCGAGCTGGTGCCGATGGGCTCAGCGGGCGCGAAAGCGATGGCGGTCGTGCGCGGCGAAGCGGAAATCTATCTCCACACCGGCGGCCAATATGAATGGGACAATTGCGCGCCGGCGGCGGTGGCGCAGGCGGCGGGCCTGCATGTCAGCCGCGCGGACGGTTCCCCGCTCGTTTATAATTGCGAGAACACGTATCTGCCCGACCTGCTGATCTGCAGGCCTGAATGGGCCGAGCAAGTGCTGGCGCTCTATCGGTCGTTGCCCGCCCCGGCCGCTTGAGGCGGGGCGGGCGTTCAAAATCGATTCGTTCATTCTCGATTGCCGTTGAGCAACGCGGATCGCCCGGCCGCCCGGCGCCGCGCCTCCGTTACGCGCCGATTCCCTGTTAATCCGCACGGAACAGGGAATTTTATTTTTTTCTCGCCATCGCATCGAAGCGATTTTCAAAGATTCTCCTTACAATACAAAATACTTGATAGAATTTCACCTCCCTCACGCCGCCCCGGAACAGGGAATAACAGGGAATTATCAGGGAAATTCCGGTGCCGCCCGCTACCGTACCGGAGCGGAAAACATCCATCAGACCAACGATGAGAAGGAGCAGCCGGGCTTCTGAACACGTCCCGTGCGCGATCCTATCTCCGATCCCGCGCTGGAGTTGAATCGCGTCCATCGATTTTCGGATCCAAGCGGACCCGGTTCTCGCCCCCAAAGCCAGCCCACCGGCTGGGTCAACCTCCGGAGGATCGGCCGAATATCGCAATACCGCCCGACGGCCGCGCAAAGTTCCGCAGTCGATACTGAACGCGATACCGTAATTAGACGTAAGTTAACATTAGATGGCCGTTAACCCTAAAGCAATAATGGATGGGGGCGGCTTTTGTGGTCTACTGCGTCACGTCTCAAGCCAAATGTGAGTAAGATAAGCCACCAGATTCCAGTACCCGGGACTCTGCCCTCTTTCGCGCGTGGAAATACGCTATGAAAACTTTGAGCGTTCGCAATAGAATATTGGGAAGCTTCGGTTTGATCCTGCTGATCATGCTTGGGATCGGCGGATTCGTCTATTCCTATCTTGGCGCGATCGATCAACATACCGGGGTTATCGAGACCGATGCGGTACCCGGCCTGTATCAGAGCGGCCTGATCAAGGATGCGCTTGCCGCCGATTATCAGATCGTCACCCATCAGGTTATTGAGCGCGACGCGGAGGCGAGGGTACGGAACGAGTCGCTCCTTGCGAGCGATCAGGCCAAGCTCGACCATCTCTTTGCGGATTATCAGCGCACCATCACCACGGATACCGACCGCACCGCATTTGCGAAATTCCAGATTGCCTATGCCAGCTATCGCGACGCCGGCACTGCAATGCTCGGGCGATCCGCCGGGCAGGACGACGTCCAGGCCGTGAAAGACAGGTATTTTCCGGATCTCGAGCGAAAGTTCAACGCCGCGTTCCAGGCGATGTCCGACGTCTCGCAGCTCAACCAGAAGGAGGCTGCCGCCGAGCTGGACGGGATCGACGGCCAGATGCGCTCTCTTCTCACTGCCGTGGTGATCAGCATCGCGGTGGCGGTGGTGATCGCGGCAATCGCCGGCTTTTTCCTGTTGCGCGCGATCATGCCGCCACTCGCGCGCCTGACGGTGCTGATGGATGCGATGCGCCAGGGCGATTTCACCCAGCGCATGACGATCGAACGACAGGACGAGCTTGGCGATGTCGGCGACGGTTTCAATCGCATGGCGGACGAAGTCATGGAGTTGGTCGGGCACGTCCAGCGATCGGGCATCCGGGTCAACACATCGATGACCGAGATCGCCGCCACCTCGAAGCAGCAACAGGCGACCGCAACCGAAGTCGCCGCCACAACAACCGAGATCGGCGCGACCTCCCGCGAGATCGCGGCGACATCGAAGGAGCTGGTCCGCACGATCAACGATGTCGCGACGGTTGCGGAACATGCCGCCGAGCTGGCGACTAGCGGCCAGTCCGGCCTGACCCAGATGGAAGAAACGATGGGCCAGGTTATGGAAGCGGCGAGCTCGATCAACGCCAAGCTGGCGGTGCTGAACGAGAAGGCGAGCGACATCAACCAGGTCGTGACCACGATCACCAAGGTGGCTGACCAGACCAACCTCCTGTCGCTGAACGCAGCGATCGAAGCCGAGAAGGCAGGCGAATATGGCCGCGGCTTCGCAGTCGTCTCGTCGGAGATCCGCCGGCTCGCCGACCAGACCGCGGTTGCGACCTATGACATCGAGCAGATGGTGAAGGACATCCAGTCGGCGGTTTCCGCCGGCGTGATGGGGATGGACAAGTTTTCCGAGGAAGTGCGGCGCGGCCTGCATGATGTGCACGACATTGGCGGCAAGCTCTCCGAGATCATTGCGCAGGTGCTGACGCTGGTGCCGCGGTTCGAAACCGTGAGCGAGGGCATGGAAGCGCAGGCGACGGGTGCCGAGCAGATCAGCGAGGCGCTGGTCCAGCTCACCGAGGCGACTCAGCAGACGGTGGAATCGCTCCGCCTGTCGAGCGGGGCGATCGAGGAGCTCAGCCAGGTCTCGGGCAATCTCCATGGCAGCATCGCCCGCTTCAAGCTCGTCGCCGCGGCCTGAACGGGGGAACCCGATCAGACGCGTTGCGGTACTCAGGCCCGGGAACACGACATGCTGTTTCTTCATTTCCAGATTGGTGACGGCGCCTTCGCCCTGGCCGCCGATCGCATCGTGGAGATCCTGCCGCTGGTCGAGCTCAAGCAGGAGCGCCACGCGCCCGAAGAGATTGCCGGGTCGTTCGATTATCGCGGCCGCTTCATCCCCGTGATCGACCTGTGTGCGCTCGAACTGGGGCGGCCGTCGCGGCGGCGGCTGAGCACGCGGATCATCATGGTCCGGCTGCCCGAGGACGAGACCATGATCGGGCTGATCGCCGAGAACGCGACCGAGACGTTGCGCCTCGACCCAGCCGATTTCGCGCCCTTCGCCCCCGGGCCGCGCGGCCTCGTCCAGCGCGTCGACCTGGAAAGCCTGCTGCCGGCGCGGCTGCGCAGCTTCGCGCGCGGCCTGTTGGTGGACAGCCAATGAGCTTTGTCCGCTTCGAACATCTCCTCGAGCGGACCATGGGGTTGAGCGCCGCCTCGATCGGTACATCAGCGGTAGAGCGGGCGGTGCGGGCGCGGCTCCGCGCCTGCGAGCTCGACGACGCCGATCATTATTGGGAGCGGATCCTGCAATCGCCCGACGAGGTCCAGCATCTTGTCGAAGCGGTGGTCGTGCCGGAGACCTGGTTCTTCCGCGACCCGGCTGCCTTTGCGGCGATGGTGCGTATGGTCATGGAGGAGTGGCTGCCTGCCCATCCCACGGGGACGCTGCGGCTGCTGAGCCTGCCCTGCTCGACCGGCGAAGAAGCCTATACCATGGCAATGGCACTGATAGACGCCGGGCTGCCGACCGATCGCTTCCGGATCGACGCGATCGACATCAGCGGACTATCGCTCGCGATCGCCCGGCGCGGCATTTATGGCGGCAACTCCTTCCGGGGCCAGCACCTTGCCTTTCGCGAGCGTCATTTCGAGCCCGCCGAGCGCGGCTGCCGGATCGGCGACACGGTGCGTGGACCGGTGCGCTTCCTTCAGGGAAATCTGCTCGGCGCGGATGTCCCGGGCGGCGGCGAGACCTATGACGTGGTGTTCTGCCGCAACCTGCTGATCTATTTCGATATCGCAACCCAGAACCGGGCGGTGGGGGTGCTGAAACGCCTGCTCGCGCCGCATGGGATGCTGTTCGTCGGCCATTCCGAAGCGAGCCTGATGCTCGACCAGGGTCTTGTCTCGGCGAGGATGCCGATGGCCTTCGCGTTCCGGAAAGGTGCGATTTCGAGCCAGCCGAAAGCGAAACCGGCACCGGAGCGCATTGCTTTCCAGCCAAAGGCCGCTCCGGCGAAAAAGGCGCCCGCTTCGCTGCGCCCCTCCCCTTCGCCCGCGCCTGCGTTCAAGCGCGCGGCTCCGCCGAAACCGGCGCGGGACCTTGGCGAGTTGCGCCGGATCGCCGACCTTGGCCAGCTGGACGAGGCAGCGCGCGGTTGCCAGGAGCTCATGCGAGAACAAGGGGCGACGCTTGAGGCTTTTCTCCTGCTTGGCTTGATCAGCGATGCCGGCGGCAATCTGGTCGCGGCCACCGGCTATTACCGCAAGGCGCTTTATCTCGAACCGGATCACGCGGAGACGCTCGGCCATCTCGCGCTGCTGCTGAAGAAGCAGGGCGATGTTGCCGGCGCGAAAGTGCTGAACGATCGCATGCGTCGCCTGGCTGCAAAGGGAACCGGGTAAATGCGCCCAATACCCTCAGCCAGCCTGCTCGATGCAGATACCGAGATCTTCGATTGCTGGAATCGGATCGGCGTTCGGGGGGACAAATCCTGCCCCGAGCTCGCGCGCCATTCGCATTGCCGCAACTGCCCGACCTATTCGGCGGCGGCGGCGACGCTGCTCGATCGCGACCTGGTGGGTCCGTCGGCTACGGTCGCAACCGACCAGTTCGCCGCGGCAACGCCCGGCGAGGAGGGCGGCACTGAATCCGCGGTCATCTTCCGCGTCGGCGCTGAATGGTTCGCGCTTCCAACGCTGTTGCTCGATGAAATCGTGGGCTTGCGGCCGATCCATTCGGTACCGCATCGGCGCAATCCGGCGCTGCTGGGGCTCGCCAATGTCCGGGGTGAGCTGGTGGCCTGTCTCTCGATCGCCCGGCTGCTGATCGGCGAGGCGGCGCCGTCGCCGCAGGGCCGGTTGATCGTGGTGCGCCACGCCAGCGGGCGGCTCGCCTTCCCCGTGGACGAAGTGCAGCACACCCATCGCTACCGACTGGATGAGATGAAGCCGGCGCCAGCCACCGTCGCGAAATCGGCGTCCGCCTTTACCAAGGGGCTGCTCTGGTGGCGCGACAGGAGCGTCGGCTGCCTTGACGAACGCCTCCTCCTCGATGCGCTCAATCGGAGCCTCACATGAGCGACGATCTCAGCCAGTTCTCGATGCGCGACCTGTTCCGCATCGATGCCGAAAGCCAGACCGAGGCGCTGACCACGGGCCTGCTGGTGCTCGAGAAGGAACCGCGGCGGGCGGACCAGCTCGAAGCGTGCATGCGCGCAGCCCATTCGCTGAAAGGCGCGGCGTCGATCGTCGGGATCCAGCCGGGCGTGACCGCCGCCCATGCGATGGAGGATCTTTTCGTCGCGGCGCAGGCGGGCCAAGTCATGCTCGGGCAGCCGCAGATCGACCTGCTCCTGCAAGGCGTCGATCTGCTCAAGGCGATTGCGAGTTCACCGGAGCTTGAAAGCGGCAGCCAGGACTCGGTGTGGCAGGCGGATGCGGATCGCCTCGCGGCGGCGCTGGGGCAATCGAGCGCGGGGGGTGACGCGCCACAGCCGATCGCGCCCGTGCCGGCAGTCGTCGAGGAGGCGCCCGCCAAGCCGGAGGCTGATGCGACTGACCGTGCGCTCCGGGTCAGCGCTGAAAATCTCAATCGCCTGCTCGATCTGGCGGGCGAATCCCTGGTCGAATCGCGCCGGCTGCGCCCCTTTGGGCAGGCACTGGTGCGGCTGAAGCGGCTGCAGCGCGAAGCCTCCGCCGCAATCGACGCGCTGCACGCTGCTCTGCCGGCGCAGCTGCTGGACGAGCGGGCGCGGGCCGCACTGGCGGAAGCGCAGCAGCGCATGCTCGAGTGCCGCACGCATCTTGCGGAGCAGATCGGCGAGCTGGAGGCGTCGGACCATCAGGCGACCACGGTCGCGCACCGGCTTTACGACCAGGCGCTGATGGTGCGGATGCGGCCCTTTGCCGATGGTGTCACGGCCTTTCCGCGCATGGTGCGCGATGTCGCCCGCTCGCTCGGCAAGCAGGCGCGGCTCGAGATCGTCGGCGACCGGACTCAGGTCGACCGCGACATATTGGAGAAACTCGACGCGCCGCTCGGCCATCTGCTTCGCAACGCGCTCGACCACGGCGTCGAGCTGCCCGATGACCGGGTCGCGGCGGGCAAGCCTGTGGAAAGCACGATAAGGCTGGAGGCGTTCCACAATGCGGGCTCGCTGCAGATCATCGTCTCGGACGACGGGCGCGGCATCGACCCAGAGGCCATTCGCCAGGCGGTGATCCGGCGAGGCCTCGCGAACAGCGATGTCGCGGCCAAGCTGAGCGACACCGAACTGCTCGAATTCCTGTTCCTGCCCGGCTTCTCGATGAAGGAAGGCGTCACCGAAATCTCCGGCCGCGGCGTCGGGCTCGATGTCGTGCAGGACATGATCCGGCAGGTTCGCGGTCTCGTCCGCATCACGTCACAGCCCGGCGAGGGCACCCGGTTCAAGCTTGAATTGCCGCTGACCCTGTCAGTGGTTCGCGCGCTGCTCGTCGAGATCGGCGGCGAGCCCTATGCCTTCCCCTTCGCTCATATCGTCCGCGCGCTGAAGCTCCCGAGGGATCAGGTGCGGATGCTCGAGGGCCGGCAGCATTTCGACTTTGACGGGCAGCAGGTCGGCCTGGTGACGGCGCACCAGATCCTTGGGTGCGGCGAGCCCGATCAGGATGGGGAGGAGCTGGCCCTGATCCTGCTCGGCAACGCGAACGCCATGCATGCGCTGGTGGTCGATCGTTTCCTGGGCGGGCGCGAGCTGGTCGTCCAGCCGCTCGATCCGCGGCTCGGCAAGATCAAGGACATCAGCGCAGCGGCCCTGATGGAGGACGGCACGCCGCTGCTGATCGCCGACGTGGAGGACATGATCCGATCGATGGACAAGCTGTCCTCGGCGGATCAGCTCGCCAGGGTGCGGCGCGAGGCCGGCAGCGAGGCGGTAAGCCGGCGCAAGCGCATCCTGGTGGTCGACGACAGCTTCACGGTGCGCGAGCTGCAGCGCAAGCTGCTCGATCATCACGGCTATGAGGTCGAGGTCGCCGTCGACGGCATGGACGGCTGGAACGCGCTCCGGAATGGCCATTTCGACCTTGTCCTGAGCGATATCGACATGCCGCGCATGGACGGGATCGAACTGGTCACGCGGATCCGGCACGACATCCGCCTGAAAGCGCTGCCCGTGATGGTGCTCTCCTACAAGGACCGGGAGGAGGATCGCCAGCGCGGGCTCGAGGCCGGCGCCGATTATTACCTGACCAAAGGCAGTTTCCAGAGCGACGCGTTGCTGGACGCGGTGGTCGATCTGATCGGGGACGCGGCTGCATGAGGATCGGAATCGTCAATGATTTGCCGATCGCGGCGGAAGCGCTGCGCCGCGTGCTGACGCTGGCACCGGAGCACTCGCTCGTCTGGATAGCGCGGGACGGCGTGGAGGCGGTGGAGCAGTGTCGGCAGGACCGGCCCGACCTGGTGCTGATGGACCTGATCATGCCGCGCATGGACGGCGTGGAAGCGACCCGGCTGATCATGGCGCATACGCCCTGCGCCATCCTTGTCGTCACGGCCGATATCCACACCAACGCAGCGCGCGTGTTCGCGGCAATGGGGCACGGTGCGCTCGATGCGGTGGATTCGCCGCTGCTCGGCTCGGGCGATCTGCTGGCGGGCGCCATGCCGCTGCTGGCGAAGATCGCCGCGATCGGCCGGCTGATCGCCGACGGCGTTCCCCGGCGCGGCGCCAAATCGGCCGGGGCGTCGACCCAACTCGTCGCAATCGGCGCATCCGCCGGTGGCCCAGCGGCGCTTTGCACGTTGCTGAAGGGCCTGCCGCGGCATTTCCCGGCCGCGATCATCATCATCCAGCATGTCGATGTCCGCTTCGCGCCCGGCCTGGTGGAGTGGCTGGGCCAGCATTCAGCCCTGCCCGTCAGGATGGCGGCTGAAGGCGATCATGCCGCGTCGGGCCAGGTCCTGGTGGCTGGCACTGACGATCACCTGGTGTTCAAGGCGAAGGACCAGCTTGGCTATACGGCCCAGCCTGCCGACCATGTCTATCGCCCATCGGTCGACGTGTTTTTCCGCAGTGCCGCGCGCTACTGGGGCGGCCCGATGGTCGGCGTGCTGCTGACCGGCATGGGATCGGACGGCGCGACCGGCCTGAAAGCCCTGAAGGCGCTCGGCCACCACACGATCGCCCAGGATCAGGCGACAAGCGCCGTTTACGGAATGCCAAAGGCAGCCGCGGCGATTGCCGCCGCGGTGGAGATATTGCCGCTCGATCGGATCGCGCCCAGACTTGTCGAGCTGGCCGCCTCCGCCTCTTCGAGAAAAGGATGTGCGAAGTGAACGCCCAGACCAAAGCCCCCGCCGACCTATCCGCCCAACAGTCTCGACAGTCGATCATGGTCCTGCTGGTCGATGATCAGGTCGTGGTGGGAGAAGCCATCCGACGCTCGCTGGTCGACGAGGCGGATGCTGAATTCCATTTTTGCTCGAACCCGCTCGAAGCGCTTGCGGTCGCGAAGAAGGTGCAGCCAACCGTTATCCTGCAGGATCTCGTCATGCCGGCGGTGAGCGGGCTGGATCTGGTGCGCCAGTATCGCGCCGATCCCGTTACGAAGAACATCCCCGTCATCGTGCTTTCCACCAAGGAGGAAGCAACGGTGAAGAGCGACGCCTTTCGGGCGGGCGCCAATGATTATCTGGTCAAGCTTCCCGACCGGATCGAGCTGATCGCGCGCATCCGCTATCATTCAGCCGCCTATCTCTCGCAGATCCAGCGCGACGAAGCTTATCGCGCGCTTCGGAAAAGCCAGCAGGATCTGATGGAGACGAACCTCGAGCTGCAGCGCCTGACCAATGTGGACGGACTGACGGGGCTGAGCAACCGGCGCTTTTTCAACGAGTTCATCGAGACCGAATGGCGCCAGGCGATCCGCTCCAAACACCCGCTCTCGTTGCTGATGCTCGATATCGACCATTTCAAGCACTATAACGATACCTATGGCCACCTCGCCGGCGACGAGACCCTGAAAGCCGTCGCGCGCACGGTCATGAATTGCTTCCGTCGCCCTAAGGATCTTGCCGCGCGCTTCGGGGGTGAGGAGTTTGTCGTCATCCTGCCGCAGACCCCGGCCTGCGATCTCCAGATGCTTGCGGAAAAGGTGGTGCACGCGGTCGAGGCGATGGACCTTCCCAATGGCGGCATGGCTGCCGGCGAGAAGGTCACGATCAGCGCAGGCGGCGCGACCGGTACGCCGCGGCACGGCGACGCCTATTCCGAGCTGATCGATGCCGCCGACAAGGCTTTGTACGAGGCAAAACGCTCGGGCAGGAATCGCGCCGTCATCACTGCCTGCTGAATTGCGCGGTAGAGCGGGGCAGCGGCGACGCGCGGATTCGCTCCGTTCAGGTCTGGCCGGCGCCGATGCCGTCCCATTCGAACCGAAGCCGCGCAATATCGCCCAGCTCCTTCGCCGAGGTAGCAGGCAGGAACAGAAAGCCCTGGCCATATTGGCAACCGAGATCAACGAGGCGCTTCGCCTGGGTTGGGGTTTCGATGCCTTCGGCCACCACTTCCATGCCGAGCTTGCGGCCAAGCGTGATCACCGCTTCGGCGATCGCGGCATGCTCCTGGTCGAGGCCGATGTCGGAGACGAAGCTCCGGTCGATCTTGATCACGTCGACCGGAAACTGGTTCAAATGGCTGAGCGAGGCATAGCCGGTCCCGAAATCATCAAGCGCGATCTTGACGCCTTCGCTGCTGAGGAGCCGCAAGGTGCGCTCGACGAGATCGGCACCTCGCCGGAGGAACACGGTCTCGGTGACTTCGAGCTGGAAGCATTTGGTCGGGATGCCGGCGGCCGACAGCTGCGTGAGCAGGAACTCGGCAAAGTCCGATCGCTGGAAATCCGCCGCTGAGGCATTGAGCGCGACATGCCCGAAATCCATGCCGCGTTCAGTCCAGTCGCGCATCTGGCCGATGACCTCGGCGAGCATCCGGTCCGTGATCGCAGTCGATACGTCCCAATCGTCAAAGGCGGCGGATATCGTCGCGGGATGATGGATCCGGCCGTGATAATCCGTCCAGCGCGCCAGGGCCTCGAAGCCCGCGACCC
The DNA here is from genome assembly GCF_056402635.1 of Sphingomonas sp. P3_C5. NCBI lineage: Bacteria > Pseudomonadati > Pseudomonadota > Alphaproteobacteria > Sphingomonadales > Sphingomonadaceae > Sphingomonas > Sphingomonas sp. P3_C5. The sequence goes on along the minus strand of NZ_JBFUHA010000001.1, from coordinate 1,266,022 downwards.
GGCCGGTGAGGAGATCGACCTTGGGCTGATAGAATGCACGGATCCGGTCGTCACGGAGCGCGCTGCGCGCCAGATTGGTCATCGACACGCGCTGCTGGAGCTCGACGCGCATATGCGGATCGAAGATCAGCAGCTGGCCGGGGCGTCGTGCCTTGGACGAGTAAAGCGCGATATCGGCATGTTTGAGGAGATCGCCGGCATTGGTGCCGTGGCGGGGATAGAGGCTCGCGCCGAGGCTCGCCCGGCAGTCCAGCGTGGCGCCCTCATAGGGGACCGGCTCGCGCAGGGACTCGAGAATCCGATCCGCCATGGCGCTTACCTCAGCCTCGGTGGCGATGCCGGGAAGGATCATGGCGAACTCATCGCCTCCCAGCCGGGCCACGGTATCGACCGGACGCAGCACAGCGCACAATCGCTCGCCGAGCGTGCGTAAAACGACGTCCCCGGCGCCGTGGCCCTGAGTGTCGTTGATCTGCTTGAACTGGTCGACATCGAGCACCAGCAAGGCGAGGCCCTGCCCCCCCGCCTCCGCCTCGATGATCGCCTCGGCGAGACGGGCATCGAACAGACGCCGGTTTGGCAGCTGTGTCAGGGGATCATGGCTCGCGCTCCAGTTGATCCGATCCTGCGCCGTCTTCTGATCAGTGATGTCGCGCGCGATGCTCACCATGCAGCGCGGCGCCCCATCTTCGTCCTGAACCGGCGAAACAGCGACGTCCCACCATTTGGGCCGCCCGAGAGCGGTCGGGCGCGATGATGTGAAGCGGCCGGTGCCACCCGCCAGCGCAACCGCTATGGCATCGCTTGCATAGGATCGGTTGGCGGCCGGCCAGAGCGTGAGCCAGTTGCGCCCGACCAGCTTGGCATCCTGTTCAAGCTCCATGGCGGCACGGCTCGCCTGGTTTGCAAAGAGTATCTCGCCCGAGGGGGAGAGGAGTTTGATATTGTCCGGGCTCGCATTCACGATGCTGCGGTTCAGGGCCTCGCTTTCCTGGAGCGCAGCTTCGGCTTCGCGCCGGGCGCTCACATCGAAATTGACCCCGATCAGCCGGCGTGGCCGGCCATTCGTGTCATATTCGATTCGGCCCATTCCATTGACCCAGCGGATGGCTCCATCGCCAAGCGGCACCCGAAAGGTGAAATCAAAGGCCTCGTTGGTATCGGCGGCGCGCCTGATCGCAGCCTGTATCTGCGGGGCGTCGTCAGAATGAACCCGCTCAGTCCAGCTTTCTCCGGGAAAGATCGGATCCGCATTCGCGGCAAGCCCGAGAAGTACGAGGCTTTGCGATGAAAGCCGGGTGACATTCTCCGCGAAGTCCACCTCGAACAGGCCAATACCAGCTGCCTCATGCGCTTCGCGGATCCAGGCTTCGCTGGCACGCAGTGCGTGCTCGATATTCACCTGATCGTCGATATCCTCGGCAACGCCGTACCAGCGGATGATGTCTCCATCCTCGGATGGCCGCGCGCCGGCGCGCACCCGGTACCACCGGTAACAGCCGTCGGTCTTCTTGAGCCGATAGCGAACGTCCAGGCGTTCACCTGTCCACAGCGAACGCGACCATTGCTCCATTGTCGATGTCACATCGTCTGGATGGACGGCCGTGATCCAGTCCGCCGCGTCGGTTCCGAACTGCTCGCGCAACAGCGGCCCCGCTTCCAGGACCCTGCCACTCGCATCGGCCGTCCAGGGGATGTGCGGATTCAGCGCGACCGCATAGCGATAATGCGCCTCGCTCTCCCGGAGGGATTCGAGCGCCTCTTCCTGCCGGTGGACATCTTCCGCAAGGCCGTACCAGCGCAGGACCTTGCCGTCCTGTCCCAGCTTGGGGAAGGCGCGGATCCGCATCCAGCGCAGCCCACCGTCAGCACATATCAGGCGCGCCTTCACGTCGATCGGCTGGCCGTTGCCCAGCGACACGGCGGCGCTGCTTGTGACTTTCTTGCGATCCTCGGGATAAAATTGCTGCAACCAGCCAGTGCCGAGCGCCGCACTCTCCGGCACGCCGGTCAGGGTGCTCCAGCGGCCGCTGACCGTCAGGACATAGCCGTCGGGGTCGGCAGTCCAGGGCATCTGCGGCGAAAGCTCGACTGTGTTGCGATATTGATCTTCGCTCGCCAGCAGCGCCAGTTCGGCCTGGCGGCGATCGGTCAGGTCGATCAGCACGCCGCGAATGGCGACGACGCGATCGTCCAGCCGGACCGGACTGATCCTCGCCCAGCAATATCGCTCGGTCCCATCGGGGCGGAGAACGCGAAATTCGCGACCCGACGGATCATAGCCATCGCTCGCCTCGCGCAATCGCCGCTGGATCAGGTCGCGGTCATCCGGATGGATACAGGCGAGCGTGGTCTCGAGCGTCGGCTTGAAGGTCTGCGGGTCCCTGCCGGCTATTCGAAAGACTTCGGCGGACCAGAGAAAGGCGTTGCCGCCGACCTCCCAGCGCCAGACGCCTGTCTGCGCAATGGCAAAGGCTTCGTCGAGATCCTCGGCGGTGAGGCCCAATTCGCATGGCGACGCGCTACTCTTCCGCCCCTCCGCGACACCTGCGGAGGGTTCGCGCGACTCTTCTCCCTCAAACCGCTCGGGAATCCAGTCCTGCCTATCCACTACCAGCCGTTGCCCCGTCTCACCAATTCTCACTTTGTCAGGAATTTGTTAAGAGAATCGCAATGGATACAACGAGATGGGCCTATTACATTCGGCAGTGTCGGGGCCATCCGTATATCGTGCACCCTCAACTCAGAAGTGCCTGATCAGTCCATTGGCGAGATTTCTATCGCTACCGACAGGATATCCGCCTCATCGATGCGCCGCTTCCCCAAATGCTGCTCGTCCTCGACACGGATCGCCATCACAACATCCTTGGTTATCTTCAAGGCTTCGGTAGCCCCTCCGCTTGCGACCCACAGCTCGTCTTGACGCACAAACGACTTTTCCTTTCGCAATTCCGATTTCATTTCCGTCTGATAGAGATCCTGGAGCGACAGGGCGCGAAGGACCTTCAGGGGATCACAAACCCTCCCCTCCGGGCTCGTTGGACCGATGATACAGGAAACCTTGAAGCGAAATTTCCCCGCCTTTGCTTGCTTGAGGAGAGCGTCCATCACAAACACGCCCCGCTCGGCGGACGAGACGCTTCCCTCGCTGATCAGATGCTCGAAATCGCGAAAGGCTGCGCAGGCTTTGTCCCTGTCTCCGCCAATCGCTGATGGCCGCTTCCATAACCCGTATTTCGTCTCGATCTTCAGATCGTCGGCCCAGCGCTCCCTTTCCGATACCGCGCCGCGAATGATCTTGGGCGCCACGCTATAGACGTCGATCCTGCAAAGCGCTTCGCCATAAGGTTTCGGCACCGCATATAGCAGCATGGGTTCGTCTTCGCTTCGCGTCGCACGATTATCGGCGATCAAGTCCCGGCCGACACGTTGTAACAGCCTTGCTCCGAGTTCAGCACTGCTCCCCTTGGCAACGGCTGAGACCCGATCAGGCGCCGATGGCCATTTTGATTCAGTCCGATGCGTGGCGAACACCGTTGCCGCCCCGATCGCAATGCCGAGGGTCAGGACCGCGATTTTTGAGGCGTAGGGAGCGATGCGCATCCTGCGGGTGTGGTCTGCTTGTTCAAGATCCGCAACTTGATGCTTCCGGTTCAACCAAGGTGCAGCGTGCCCTTGCGGCGGCTGCCGGCGGCGCGCAGCGATAGGACGATATAGCTCAACGTCCCTTGGTGAAATCCGGCGTGCGCTTTTCGAGAAAAGCGGCGATGCCCTCCTTGCCTTCGGTGGTGCCGCCCATCGCGGCGATCCCCTGGCCCTCGGCCTGAAGCTGGGTTTCAAGCGGAGTCGTAGCGCTGTCGAGCAGCAGGCGGCGCATGACACCGAAGGCCGGCGTCGGCCCGCGCGCAAGCTCCTGGGCGAGGGCAGTGGCTTCCTCGAACAAGCTGTCTTCGGCAGCCCTGCGCGTGATCATGCCGATCGCCTGAGCTTCCTCGGCGCCGACCCGGCGGTTGCGCAGGCACAATTCCTGGGTGCGGCGCAGCCCGATCAGGCGCGGCAACAACCAGGTCGTGCCGCCATCCGGCGAGAGTCCGATGCCGGTATAGGCAAGCGTGAAATGAGCACGCGGATCGGCCAGCGCGATATCGCCGATCAGCGCGAGCCCGATGCCGGCGCCCGCCGCGGCGCCGTTGATCGCGGTGACCAACGGCTTTTCCATCCGTGCCAGCCGCGCAATCGCTGCGTGAACATAGCCGGTGATTTCCTCGAGCATCAGCGTCAGCTGTTCTCCGGCCGCGGCGAAGCTCGCGACATCGCCGCCGGCACAGAACATCCGCCCGGCGCCGGTCAGCACCACGCAGCGCACCGACGGGTCCTCGTCACAGGCGATCACGGTTTGCAGCAGCGCCTGCGCCATCGACATATCGATCGCGTTGCCCATGTCAGGCCGGTTCAGGATGATCCGCGCGACGGCGCCGTCGCGCTCGAGAAGGATGCTGTCAACCATGGCTCAGCGCGGCGCCATGCGGATGGCGCCGTCGAGCCGGATGGTCTCGCCGTTGAGCATCGGATTGGCGATGATCGATTCGACCATCAGCGCATATTCGGCGGGCTTGCCGAGCCGGCTCGGATGCGGAACCTGGGTGCCGAGCGAATCCTGCGCTGCCTGGGGCAGGCCCATCAGCATCGGCGTCAGGAAGATGCCGGGCGCGATCGTCACTACCCGAATGCGGTGCTGCGCGAGGTCGCGCGCCGCCGGCAGGGTCAGCCCGACCACGCCGCCCTTTGACGAGGCATAGGCCGCCTGGCCGATCTGCCCGTCATAAGCGGCGACCGAGGCGGTATTGACGATCACGCCCGCCTCTTCGCCCTCGATCCCGGCGGCGATCAGCCGGGCTGCGAATTTCGAGATCATGTTGAAGGTGCCGATCAGATTCACTTCGATCGTCTTGCGATAGACGTCGAGCGAATGGGCAATGCCCTCCTTGTTGACGATCCGCACCGCCGGCGCGACGCCGGCGCAATTCACCAGCACCCGCGCCGGGCCGTGGAGCGCTTCCGCAGCTTCGAGCGCCTCGACGACGCTTGCATCATCAGCGACGTTGACCTTGAAAAAGGCGCCGCCGAGTTCGGCGGCGGCCGCCGTGCCGACCTCCTCGTTCAGATCGAAAATCGAAACCTTCGCGCCACGTGCTGCCAGCATCGTCGCTGTCGCGTTGCCGAGTCCCGATGCGCCTCCGGTAACGATTGCCGCTACACCCTTCAAATCCATCGAAATTGCCTCATGATGCCGGCCGGGCCGTACCTATTGGAATAAAATCTACTCACCGGTAGGTTTTATCGACACTTCTGTCAAGCGAAGGCCGTGAACCTGCGGTCGCGGCCCGCACTTGCGCGTGCATTGATATAGGTTAGCCTGTGGCAGCTGGCTTCGGGGGAACAGGCATGCTGATCGCGCTACTCGTGCCTTTGCTTCTCGCGTCGCTGCTGTGCGTGGCTGTGCTGGTCAGGGCGATAGTCGTGCAAAGGGCAGTGCCGAAGCCGGAAGCGATCCTGCTCGGCGCACTGACGAACTTTTTCGACACGCTCGGCATCGGCTCCTTCGCCCCGACAATGGCGTGGTTCAAGTTCCGGCGGCTGATCTCTGATCGACTGATGCCGGCAACCATGCTGGTCGGCCACACGCCGCCATCGATGGTCCAGGCGATCATCTTCATCATCCTGCTCGGCGTGTTCGTCGATCCGGTGCTGCTGGTCGGCTGTATCCTCGCGCTGGTCATGGGCGCGCTGATGGGTGCGCCGCTGGCGGCCCGGGCACGCGCCTGGGTGGTACAGTCGATCGTCGCGCTGGCGCTGATCATCGCCGCGACGCTCTATGCCATGACCAACCTACATTGGATGCCCGGCGGCGGCACCGCCGGATCATTGCCCCTGCCGCTGATGATACTGGCGATCGTCGCCAATTTCGGGTTCGGAATCCTGTTGAACTTCGGCGTCGGCAATTACGCACCCACGCTGGTGATGCTGAGCCTGATGGGGATGGATCCGCATCTCAGCTTTCCGATCATGGCCGGCGGTGCGGCGATCGCCGGCGGGGTCGCGAGCGTTCGGCACATCACGATCGGCAAGATCGACCTGCGCCTCGCCGGAGGTCTCGCGATCGGCGGCATCCCCGCCGTGCTGGTCGCGGCGTTTATCGTGAAGAGCATGCCCGTCGATACGCTGCGTTGGCTGGTGATTGTCGTGGTACTCTACGCCGCGGCCGTCATGCTGCGCGCGGCGGCGCTGGGGCGGCGCGAGCCGGAAGTGCCGGTCGCAGCCGTTGCGCTGGAGGTCTGAACGGCGACGTCAACGACGGGCTTTTCCGCCACTCGACAAGAGCCAATTGGTCGGCAAGCCGATACGGGCTATTCCGAACGAGAATGACTGAGCCGCTGCCCCCACCCCTGGACACGCCCGATATGCGCCGGCAGCTGGAGCTGATCGCTACGAGCTATCAGCGATTGACCGGCCGCCAGCTCGCGCCGCCCGCCCAGGATATAGCACACGCGCTCTGGACGGCGCGCCGCGCGATTGTCGCGCATGGCACGGAGGCCGATCCGATCTTCTTCTTCGGCAACCGCGCCGCGCTCGACCAGTTCGAAATGTCGTTGAAACGATTTGCCGCCATGCCGTCACGGCTGTCGGCGGAGCCGATGCTGCGCGAGGAGCGCAAGGCCCTGCTCGACCGTGTCGCCCGCGATGGCTTCATCGACGATGTCGCCGGCATCCGCATCTCCGCCACCGGCCGCAGATTCCATATCGAGCGGGCGACGGTCTGGAACCTGATCGACGAGCATGGCAACCTGCACGGCCAGGCGGCGACCTTCGATTGCCGAGCCGAAATGCCCGCAAAGCCCGCCTCTTTGCCTGGGAATAGCCTGGAGAAACGCCGCTGATTTCGCCCCGGTCGCTGGATAATGTCTGGAGGAACCCATGTTCGCGCGCGCCCTAATCGCCCTGCTCCTGCTGGTCGCCCCTTTCCTGCTGGTCGGCACGCCGGCCATGGCCGCCGATCCATCCGGACGATGGGCGTTCCGGGCCGGGGACAAGACTCTGTTCCAGTTCGATCTTCGTCGCACCGCGAAAGGTTGGACCGGCATCTGGGTTCGCCCCGAGCATTTCGCCACCGATGGTGACAGCTTCAGCAACGTGACAGGGCCGGCCATTCAGCGCAGCACGACCAGCGCGCGCGAACTGGATGATGCGGTCGAACTCAGCTTCGACGATCCCCGCCCCGGCGCGACGCCAGACATCTTCCGGATCCACGCGATCGATGCCGGTCATGCCGAGGCGCTTTATGTCGGCACGCGCATGGAGCCCTTTGCGCTCGTGCGCGAAGCCGAAGGTGCGCGCATTGGCCCCTGGGATTCGCAGCGCACTTATGTGCGCCAGATCGATCGGCCGACCAATGCCGAGATGACCGCGATTTACGATGCCGACCAGAAGGCACGCCAGGGCCCGAAGATCGACTGGACCGTCGTCGGACCAGCCGACGAGCAACGGCGGGTGCGAACTCAGGCGCTGCTCGATAACGGGGCGCTCCTGAGCGGAGACGATTTCCTCCATGCGGCTTTCGTCTTCCAGCATGGCGGGAAGCCTGACGACTATTTGAAGGCCCATCTGCTCGCCATGGTCGCCGTAGCGCGGGGCCAGCCCGCGGCCTTATGGATCGGCTCGGCAACGCTCGACCGCTATCTACAGAGCATCGGCCAGCCCCAGATACTCGGGACCCAGTTCAAGGTCAGTCAGGATGGCAAGGCGAGTCAGGATCCCTATGCCCGGGAGTTGCTGCCGGACTCGCTCCGCCAGGCATTGCGTGTGCCGACATTGGCGGAACAGGAGGAACAGCGACGCAAATATGAGGGAGGGGCAACGACCGCGACGCCCTGAAGGTCCATCGCGTTTTTGGCCGCTCAAACTCTCTGGTCTAGAGTTTACCAGTCGGTATAATGGGTGGGAAATCGCGAGACGAAAATCCGGGGCGGAAACATGGGCGAAATCGAACCGTCGCCATTTCGGACAGCGAAGGAGCGCAAGGACGAGCGCGAGCAAAAGCGCGAGGCTGTGCTGCGCGCCGCGGTGCGGATGTTCAACGCGCAAGGCTTTCATGCGACGTCGCTTGACGATGTCGCGGCGAGCCTCGGGGTCAGCAAGCCGACCATCTATCATTATCTCGGCAACAAGGATCAGGTCCTGTTCGAGTGCGTGACGCGCGGCATCGAACAGCTGAACGAAGCTGCCGCTGCCGCGCGGGCGGCGCCGGGGACGGGACTCGACCGGCTGCGCGGCTTCCTGCGCCTCTATGCCGAAATCATCATGGACGATTTCGGGCGTTGCGTGATCCGCACCGCGGACGAAGCGCTGTCGCCCGATAGCGCGACACGGTTTCGCGCGCTCAAAAGCGAGATCGACGATAACCTACGCGCGATGATCAGCGCCGGTGTGGCGGACGGCTCGATCGAGGCGCCCGACATTCGCCTGACCGCCTTCACGCTCGCGGGTGCGTTGAACTGGCCTGCGCGCTGGTACCGCGCCGACGGTGACGGCATGAGCCCTGAAGCAGTCGCATCAAAGATGGTCGACATCCTCACCAACGGCCTTGCACCCCGCTGAAGCCCCGAACCGATCATCAGCAAGATTGTGTTGGACATCGACGTGAATCTCGGCAGGCTGCCGTGAACAAGCAGTCGCGTGCACGCGGTCGAGGGGGACGGGGATGGCTATTTTCGCTCAGTTGAGCATCGCGCGAGCCTTGGCGGCGACGGCGGGGGCAATCCTGGTCGCGGGCTTCGCGACGTCGGCCAGTGCGGCGCGGCCGATCGATTGCCCGCCCCGCAACCAGGCCTATTCGCTGGACTCCCCGGTCATCGATATCCTGCTCAAGCCCGAAGCCAAGGCACTTGTCGAACGCGATGCGCCGACTGCGCTGACGCGTTTCCCGGCTTCGTTCCTGGGCACCACGCCGCCGACCTACGCCGCCATCCTGTCGCTGCGCGCGCTGATCGGCAAACGGATGACCGACGCAGCGCTCGGAACGCTCGATCGCGACCTGCACGCGATCCCGCTCACGCTTGCGGACAAGGAGCGGCGTTGCGCCCGGTATGATGTCGATCAGCCAAAGCTCGTCACGCCGCGCGGAAAGCCGCGCTTCCTTTTGTTCGAGAAGATCACCGGCTTCCGCGACGGGCCGTCAGTCGATGCAGCCCATGCCGCGATGTTGGCAATAGCGGCGCGCAATGGCTGGGCGATCGTCACGACCGACAAAGGCGGCGCGATCACGCCGGCGATCCTGCGCAAGTTCGACGCGGTCATCTGGAACAATGTCAGCGGCGATGTGCTGACGCTGGTGCAACGCAAGGCATTCAAGCGCTATATCGAAGGAGGCGGCGGCTTTGTCGGCGTCCATGGTTCGGGCGGCGACCCGACCTATTTCTGGGACTGGTATGCCGACACGCTGATCGGAGCGCGTTTCATCGGGCATCCCATGGGCCCGCAATTCCAGGACGCGCGCGTCCGCGTCGATGATGGCGCAAACCCGATCACGCACGGGCTGCCGCGCGAATGGACGATGAACGACGAATGGTATTCGTTCAAAACCAATCCGCGCTCCAACGGTGCGCATGTCCTCGCGACGCTGGATGAGTCCACCTATTCACCGGGCGAGGGGACGGTGAATCTGCGCATGGGCGCCGACCACCCCATCGCCTGGACCCGCTGCATTGCCAATGGCCGATCCTTCTATTCGGCGATCGGGCATCGCCCCGAGACCTATAGCGAACCCCGTAATGTGATGCTGCTGGAACAGGGCCTGCGCTGGGCAGCCGGCGCCGGGACAAGCCGCTGCCGTGGGGGCAAGGAAGTCAAGGCGCCCTAGCCCACTTATCCCTCGCGAAAGGCGTGGCGAAGCTGATCGAACAACGGCTTCATCAGGAAGGACAGGATCGAACGGTCGCCGGTCTGCACGAACACCTCGGCCGGCATTCCGGCCTTCAGCGCGATCTGCGGCGCATCGGCCATGCCCTTGGCATCGAGCTGCACCCTGATGCGATAATAGGTCTGGCCGGTGCGCGAATCCTGGATCTGGTCGGGCGAAAGGAAAATCACCTTTGCGGGGATATCGGGCGTGGTTTGCCGTTCGAGCCCGGAGAACACGACGCGCGCCGACTGGCCGATGCGGAGCTGATCGATATCCTGCGGCTTCACCTTCGCCTCAACCACAAGCCGGTCACGATCGGGGACGAGCTGGAGGATCGGTTGCGCCGCGGGCACCGCACTGCCGATGGTGGTGAAGGCAATCCGATCGACCACACCCGATTGCGGCGCACGGATGACGCTGCGCGCGAAAGTATCCCCCGCCGATGCCGATCGAAGCTGTTGTTCGTTGATCTGGGTCGAGACCTCGGCGAGCGCGTTGCCGGCATCGCTTCGCGCTGACTTGTCGACATTGAGCATCTGCTCGCGCGTCTCCGAGATATGTGCGCGCGCTTCGGCGATATTGGATTCAAGCGCCGCCTTTGAGCCTTCGAGTTCGACCGCGGTCCGCTCCATCTGATTGATGCGATTGATCGGTACCAGCTGCCGCGCATAGAGCTTGCGCAGCCCTGCCAGCTCGGGCTGGATCAGAACGATCTGCTTCTCGGTCGCTTCGATCTGAACCTCGAAGCTGCGGATCTGGCTTTCATATTGGCGGATGCGGTCGCCAAGCAACGAAAGCGTCCCTCTGCGTTCCTCACGCCTTAGATTGAACAGGCGGCGCTCCGACGCCATCGTATCGCCGCCGCTCACGCCACGAACAAGCTCCGGCGGGAACTGGATCGTCGAGGCCTGGTCGCGCTCGGCCTGCAGTCGGGCGCGACGTGCCAGCAGCTGATCGAGACCTGTCGAGGCGGATTGCGAACCGACCTTCGAGACGCTGGTATCCAGACGCATCAAGATCTGGTCCTTCGCGACGTGATCACCATCGCGCACGAGCAGGGCGGTGAGCACGCCGCCAGTTGCATGGCTGATCGTCCTGACGCTGGAATCAACCGTGACCTCGCCCGACCCGACCACCGCGCCGCCGATTTTCAGGATCGCGCCCAGACCGAAAAAGCCGAAGATCAGCACGGCCATGAGCATGAACGCCCGGCGTGTACGTGTGCGCAGCCGAGCAGAACCGAAATCTTCGTCTTCAGGTACAGTGAAGGCGTCTATGGGAGGCGAAATCGTCATGGAGAATCAAACCCGTTGCGGCACGACAGCCAGCCCGCCCGGCCCAGACTCCCGGGCGGGCTGGCTGGCACGGTTGAGTTGGGCGAGGATCTCGTCGCGCGGCCCGAAAGCCTGCGCTGTCCCCGCGCGCATGAGCAACACCAGCTCGACCGTGCTAAGCACCGCTGGACGGTGCGCGACAAGCAGCACGACGCCGCCGCGCGCCTTGACGCCGGTAATCGCGCGCGCGAGTGCCGCCTCGCCTTCCGGATCGAGGTTCGAGTTGGGCTCGTCCAGCACGAGCAGGAACGGGTCGCGGTAGAGCGCGCGGGCAAGCGCGATCCGCTGGCGCTGACCGGCGGACAGGTTGGTGCCATCCTCGCCGACCTGGGTTTCATAGCCTTCGGGAAGCTGAAGGATCATCTGATGCACGCCGGCCGCGACCGCCGCCGCCATCACCGCTTCAGCCGGCGCCTCGGGCTCGAAGCGGGCGATATTCTCGGCGATGCTGCCCGTGAACAGCTCGACCGATTGCGGCAGATAGCCCAGATAGCGGCCGAGCACCTCACTATCCCATTGATCGATCGTGGCGCCGTCGAGCCGCACCGTGCCGCGCACCGGCTTCCACACGCCGATAATGCCCCGCACCAGCGAGGACTTGCCCGACGCGCTCGGACCGATGATGCCGATCGCCTGACCAGCCTCGGCCCGGAAGCTGACATCCGTGACGGTCTGGCGGTTGCTGCCGGGAGGCGAGAGCGACAGCTTGTCGATCGCGACGGATTTGGCGGGCGGCGGCAGTTCAGTGCGCGCCGTGACATTGTCCGGCACTTGCTGGAAGAGATTGTTGAGCCGCGCCCAGCCTTGCCGCGCGGCGACGAAACCCCGCCAGTTGGCGATTGCCTGATCGACCGGCGCCAGGGCGCGCCCGGAAAGAATCGAGCTGGCGAAGATGATGCCGGCGGTCGCCTTGCCATCGATCACCAGCATCGCCCCGACCGTCAGAACTGACGACTGGAGGAACATCCGAAGCACCTTGCTGAGGCCGCTCAGAGTCGAAGTGGTGTCAGTGAGCCGGGACTGTTCGTGCAGGAATTGCAGGTGAACGCGTTCCCATTGCGCCATGATGCGGCGGCGCATGCCGAGGCTGTGGATCACCTCGGCGTGCCGCCATTGGCGATCGCTGACATTGCGGCGCCGGGCCGAGGCATCGGTGACGGCCGCGACATGCTTCTTGCTGACCCGCTCGGCGACCATGGTCAGGATGGCGAGGACGATAGCGCCCACCAGAGTCACCAGCCCGAGCCAGTAATGGACGAGCGTGAGGATCAGCAGGAAGAAAAAAATCCATGGCAGATCGATCAGGGCCGGGGGACCCGAGCTCGCGATGAAGCTGCGCAGCTGATCGAGATCGCGGGTCGGGCTAACCCGGTCCTTGGTATCGGGGCGCTCCATGGCGATGCGCATCTCGATCGCCTGGACGCGCGATGCCAGGCGGCGATCGAGGGCGGCGGCCACGTCGGCCAGCATCTGCGCGCGCATCACGTCGAACGCGCCGTAAAAGGCGTACGCCACGCCGATCATCAGGAAGAGGGCGAACAGGGTTGGCAGGCTCTGCGCCGGCAACACCCGATCATAGACCATCATGAGATAGACCGAACCGGCGAGCGTCAAAATGTTGAGGCAGGCGCTGAGCAGGACGATGCCGAGCAGCCCGCTCCGCAGCTTCATCAGCGCGGATCCCAGCTCCGATTTGTTCCTGGGTCCCGCGAGACTCGCCATATGCTTTATCCTGTAAAAGGGGGACGAATAGTCGCGATTGCCTCAAACACCAATAACACAGTGAGATAGCATTTCAGGCCGTGTCGCGAAGCGCGCGTTCCACCCATTTTGCGTATCCTCGGGATCGTTCATTTTCCAGAACACGCCCGGAAGATCGGGGATTTCGACGGCCTGCCCGCGCCATCTCTCGTCCGGCGTGCCGAATGTGCATGAACGGGGTCAATCAGTACATCTGAAAAAAAGTCCTAAACAATTTCGCCGTTCTCCCGATTGCAGATCGAGGTGCCGCGCGATGTGATCGCTTCGGGGGGCCTCCTGGCTGAATTGGGGGATCCCATGGTTGCGATTTTCACAGGTCTCGGTGCTGGTTTCGAGCGCGGCTCAGGTTCGGTCCTGGGGGGCGCTGGGCTGCTCGGTTCGGGGTCGCTCGGCCGAAATGGCGAACAACTGGCGGTCAATGCTGCGACCGGCAATATGCTGGTCACGCAGCGGGACGAATTCCTGGTCGGCCGCGGGCCGGATTCGGCGATCGGGCGGACCTACAACAGCATCGAAGACGTCTCCGACGGGGACAATAGCGACCATTGGCGGCAGAGCACGACCCGCACCATCCACGGGTTGACCGGCACGCTCAACACGGCCGGCAGCACGATCAAGCGGACCTCGGGTGACGGGTCGGACATCACCTATACCTGGAACGGAACCGCCTATGTCGCCACCGACGGGAACGGCGCCTACGACACGCTGACCAACACGGCCGGCGTTTGGACGTGGACCGATGGCGACACCCAGTTCACCGAGAAATACTCGGCTTACGGCACGGGCTGGCGGATCACCGAGCTCGCCGACACGAACGGCAACAAGATCAGCTTCACTTATAGTGGCGCCAATCTTGACCGGGCGACCACCCAGAACGGCGAGTATGAGCAATATAGCTGGGATGCGAACGGCAACATTACCGACGTCGTCACGCATTTTGGGGCGAGCAACGCGTCCACGATCACGCGGACTCACTATGCCTACACCGCCAACAAACTGACCTCGGTGGTGGTCGACCTGACTCCGGAGAACACCGGCGACAACGTCACATACACGACCAGCTACAGCTATGACACCAATGGCCGCATCTGGGTCATCAGCGAGACTGACGGCTCTTCGGTGACGGTGCTCTACGACGGATCAGGCCGTGTTTCGACGCTGACCCAGGCGGTGGCGAGCGGCGCGACGCGCGTGACGACCTTCACCTACGACACCACTAATCGCAAAACGACGATCACGGACGCGCTCAGTCAGCAGACCGTGCTGTTCTATGACGTGAACGGAAACCTGACCAAGATCGTCTCGCCGGCGGGTCAAACGCAGCAATTTGCCTATAACGCCAATGGCGATTTGACGTCGGTGGACAAGGGGAACGGCGAGATCGTCTCCTATGGCTACGACACCTCCGGCAATCGCACCAGCCAGCAGGATGCGCTCGGCAACAGGGTCGAGCGAACCTATCTGAAAGGGCAGGTCCTCACCGAGACGCGCTATGTCGTTCCAGATCCGGACGGCCCCGGCGCCGGAACGGCGACTGTGCCGCAGACCGTCCGGTACGTGTACGACGCGACCACGCTCAATCTTCTCTATTCAGTTTCAGCCGAAGGCACTGTCACTGCCTATGGCTATGATGCGAACGGCAATCAGACGAGCGCGATCGAATATGAAGGCGCCAAATACGACACCTCTTCCCTGTCGACGAGCCAGGTGCCGACGGCCTCGGCCTTGTCGACCTGGATCGGCACCATCGATCAGAGCAACGCGCGGCGGACCGAGACGGCCTACGACCCACGCGGAAACCTGCAGGTGACGCGAGGTTATTCGAAGCTGTTGTCGACGGGCCAGTTCGATCTGACGTCGACCAAGAGCGAAGCGACCTATACCTACAGCCAGCACGGGGACCTGCTCACGCGGCTGGTTTCCACAGGCGGTCAAACCAGGATCGAGTCCTACACCTATGACGGACTGAGCCGTCTCAAGACCACGAGCGACAATGACGGTATCGAGACGTCGGTCGTCTTCGCCGACGGGAGCCAGACGACAACCGTCACGACAATCGGTGGCGCAACGCAAGTCTCGGTCTATGATCTGGCAGGCGAGCTCATCAGCTACACGGAATCCGGCGCCGGCGCGGCGACGGCCACATCGACCTTCAAATATGATGCTTTGGGGCAGCTGAAGCTCAAGAAGGACGCGCTTGGGCAATATACCTACTTCTTCTACGACGGTGCCGGGCGCAAGACGGCGGAAGTCGATGCTTTGGGTGAGGTCACTGAGTATCGCTACGATCCCCAGAACGACGTCACCAGCACGACCCGCTACGCGACGAGGCTGAATGCGACCCAGCTCGCCTCGCTGGTGGATGGCAGCGGCAATCCCACCGCCGTCACGCTGGATTCGCTGAGGCCGGCCGCGAGTGTCGATGACCAGTGGACCTTCAACATCTATGATCTCGCCCAGCGCCTGGTCCAGACGATCGACGGCACCGGATCGACCACGGTCTATGCCTATGACGGCCTGTCGCAGCTGGTCTCGACGAAGCAATATGCGGGCAAGGTCTCTGCGGCCGACATCGCTACGCTGAAGGCTTCGCAAAGCGGGCCGCCCAATCTGATCAGCAGCTGGTCGGCCAATGCTGGGACGCTCAACACGACAACCGGCGTGTTCACCCAGACCGCAACCGGCACTTCGGCCTATGTCTACCAATATGTGCCCGTGACCGCGGGGCAGACAGCCACCTTTACGGTCACGCTCCAGGGCACGAGCACCGCGACCAGCGCGGTTATCGATCTATGGGGGGTGAACACCGGCTGGGGCAATGCCGGCGACGCAACCATCTCGCTCTCGGGTCCCGGGACGGCCACGGCCTATCTCGGCGCCAGCTTCCAGATCTCCGGCCTCAGCACCACCACCGCGACGACCATCACGATCTCACGCACCTTCAACGCTCCCGACACGCAGACGGTGCCGGAAATCTGGATCGGGACCGCGCTTTCGGCAGCCGCTGGAGCCGCGATCATCATATCCTCGTCGACCCTCACCACGCAGGGCGCGGGGGCAATTCTGCACGTCCCAAGCTACCTTCCAGCTGTCGATGCGCTCAACGATCGCGTCAGCCGGATGTTCTATGACAAGGACGGCAACCTCACCGGCACCCTCGATGCCGATGGGTACCTCACCAAGATCATCTATGATGCTGGCGGCCTCAAGACCCAGACGATCGCCTATGCGACCGCGACCACGCCGAGCCTGCGTGCCGCCGGAACCTTTGCGCAATTGCTCACCAGCGTCGGCACCAGCACGAGTGCCACCTCGACCAACAAATATGATGCTTTGGGGCAGCTGAAGCTCAGGATGGACGCGCTCGGGCAATACACCTACTTCTTCTACGACGGTGCCGGGCGCAAGACGGCCGAAGTCGATGCGCTGGGTGCGGTCACTGAATATCGCTACGATCCTCAGAACGACGTCACCAGCACGACCCGCTATGTGACGCGGCTGAATGCGACCCAGCTCGCGTCGCTCGTGGATGGCAGCGGCAATCCCACGGCCGTCACGCTGGATTCGCTGAGGCCGGCTGCGAATGCGGGCGACCAGTGGACCTTCAACATCTACGATCTCGCCCAGCGCCTGGTCCAGACGATCGGTAGCGGCGGGACGATCGGTGGCGGCGGGGATGCCGGTACCACCGGGGTGACCACGGTCTACGCCTATAATGGTCTGTCGCAGCTGGTCTCGACGACCCAATATGCTGGCGAGGTCTCTGCGGCCAACATGGCGGCGCTGAAGGCCGCGGCGAGCGGGCCCACCAATCTGATCAGCAGCTGGTCGGCCAATGCTGGGACGCTCAACACGACAACCGGCGTGTTCACCCAGACCGCAACCGGCACTTCGGCCTATGTCTACCAATATGTGCCCGTGACCGCGGGGCAGACAGCCACCTTCACGGTCACGCTCCAGGGCACGAGCACCGCGACCAGCGCGGTTATCGATCTTTGGGGGCTGAATACAGGCTGGGGCAATGCCGGCGACGCAACCATCTCTATCTCGGGCCCTGGGACGGCCACGGCCTATCTCGGCGCCAGCTTCCAGATCTCCGGCCTCAGCACCACCACCGCGACGACCATCACGATCTCGCGCACCTTCAACGCTCCCGACACGCAGACGGTGCCGGAAATCTGGATCGGGACCGCGCTTTCGGCAGCCGCTGGAGCCGCGATCATCATATCCTCGTCGACCCTCACCACGCAGGGCGCGGGGGCAATTCTGCACGTCCCAAGCTACCTTCCAGCTGTCGACGCGGCCAACGACCGCGTCAGCCGGATGTTCTATGACAAGGACGGCAACCTCATCGGCACCCTCGATGCCGAGGGCTATCTGACCCAGTCCATCTACGACGCCGCCGGATACAAGATCCACACGATCGCCTATGCCACCCCTACGACAGCCGGCCTCCGCGCGAGCGGAATCTATACCGATCTTCTGGCCAGCGTGACGAGCGGCAGCCTCAGCGCGAACGATATCCACCATTGGATGCTCTACGATGCGCGCGGGCTGCTTGCGGCGGCGATTGACGGTGAGGGCAATCTCACGCGCTACAGCTACACCAGCCAGGGCTATCTGGCGCAGCAGATCAGCGGACAGCAGCTCACTCCCGCGACGCTGATCGCGACGCCGCCCACTCTGGCGACCTTGCCCGCCGCGGCCGGGACCACGGTCCTCGATACCACCACCTACGTCTACAATGCCTATGGCCAGGTCCAGAGCCAGACGAGGGTCCTGTCGACAACTCCCCCCGTCTCGACGACGACCAGCTACACCTATGACCAGATGGGCAATCTGCTCTCGACCACGACCCAGTCGGGCACCAGCGATGCGCATGTCTTCAGCCAACGCTATGATGCGCTTGGCCGGGTGACCAGCGCGCTCAATGCCGAGGGGAATGCACAGCTCGTCGCACTGGGCGCCAACCCGACCCAGGCACAGATCGACACGATCTATGCGACCTGGGGCATCACCTACACCTATGATGCGGACAGCCGCGTAATCGTGACGACCGAGGCGCTGGGCACCGGTTCAACGGCCGCCCGGACGCTGAATTACTACAACGCCGACGGCACGCTCGCCTATGTGATCTCTCCGCTCGGAGAGGTGACCGAATATCGCTACAATGCGCTCGGCCAGCGCACCGACACCATCCGCTACGCCAAGCGGATTGCGGCAACCACGCTCGCCGGCATGACCGGCGGCGCGGCGAGCACCATCTCGGGCACGACCACGATCACCACCCTCCCGACCGCCGGGGCCGATTCCACGGTCCATGTCGACTATCGGGTCGATGGCAGAGTCAGGCATGTCCTCGACGCGTTTTCGAACATCACCTATTATGGTTATGACGCATTCGGCGACAGCACCTCTCAAGCCGATCCGCTCGACGCCAGTGTTTCATCGGCTATCTTGACGCTTCGGACTTTCGACCGCCGCGGCTTGCTCATGACCCAGGTGGTAGACGCCCCCAGCGTCAGCGGTGGTGGCCTCGGCAAGGCGATCACCACGAGCTATGGCTATGATGCGTTCGGGCGGGTCCTGACGCTCACTGATCCTGCCTCGCAGGTTACGACCAAAACCTATGATCGCGCCGGGCGGCTCGCAACCAGCAAGGACGCGCTCAACAACGTAACCACGTACAGTTATGATGGCCGCGGCAACCTGGCGGCGGTCAAGGATGCGCTCAACAATGTAACGCGCTACGTCTATGACAATGCCGAGCGCCTGATCTACACTGTCGATGCGCTGGGCGGCGTCACCCAGAACACCTATGACAATGAAGGCCGGGTAATCCTGACCCAAGCCTTTGCGACACCGATCGCGCTCGGCAGCCTTGCGACAATTGCCAGTATTGCCGACATAGCCGCGCTCGTCGTGGCGGCGTCCGGCAAGGACGAGATCACCCACTCGGTCTATGATCGCGACGGCCAGCTCCGTTACAGCGTCGATGCGGCCAACTACCTGACCGAGTTCGATTATGACGCGACCGGCAACGCGATCCGCAGCATCGCTTATTCGACCGCGATTTCTTCGGGTTCGACCTATACGGTTACAGGAATCCAGGCGCAGATCACTGCGATGTCCTCGGCTGCAATCGCGGCATCGCCGATTACCCGCAACGTCTATAACGCGGACGGCCAGCGCAGCTACACCATCGACGCGCTCGGCTATGTCACCGCTTACACCTATGACGCGCTTGGCAATGTCATCAAGCAGCAGCGCGTCGCCGCGCCCTATACCCCCACCGGCGATCCCACCGACGCCGCCATGGCCACATGGCTCGCGACCAATGGCAGCGCCACCAACGATCGCATCACGCGCGCGATCTACGATCAGAAGGGTCAGCTGCGCTTCTCGGTCGACGCCGAGAGTTATGTTACCCAATATACCTATAACGCCAACCGCAACGTGCTGACCTCGATCCGCTACGCCGATCGCTTCAATGGGACTGGCGGATTCACCGCCTTTGCTGACAGCACGACGCTCGCACAGGCGATCAGCTACGTCGCCGCGACGCCAACCAAGCCCGCGGCCACAACCCAGTTCATCTATGACAGCGCCGGGCGCCTCACCGAGACGGTGGACCCGATGAATGTCCGCACGGTGATGGTCCTCAACCAGCTCGGCCAGGCAACGCGCACGACGGTCGCCTACGGAACGGCCGATGCGAGCGTCACTGACCAGAGCTATGACGAGCTCGGCCGTGTGCATACAGTCACCCGCGCCTTTGGCCAGAGTGAGGTGACCATCACCACCTACGGCTATGACGCGCTCGACAATCTGCTGACAGTGCAGGATGGCCGGGGCAACACGACCACACGAACCTATGACGCGCTCGGCAATGTCCTGAGCGTCACCGTGCCGCTGGACGCAAGCACCAACGCGGTTACGACCAACACATATGATGCGTTCGGCAACCTGGTGAAGGTGGTCGATCCGCGGAACAATGTCGGATATTTCTATTATAACGTGCTCAACCAGCTGGTTCTGCAGGTCGATCCCGAGGGTTATGCGACCGCGACCAGCTATACCTTCACCGGCAAGACCGCGTCAGTCACACGCTATAGCGCCAGGGCCACCGGCACCCCGACCATCGCCACACGCCCGACGATCGTCACCACGGCCGGGCAGGATGCGGTGTCGAGCTTCGGCTATGACCTGCTCGATCGCGTCGTCTCGACCGCGCAGATCACTGACAGCAACACCGCACACAATATTACCGAGAGCTATGGCTATAACGCCTTTAGCGACCGGAACTCGGTTACCAACAAGGTCGGCGGCACCACTACCAACACCTTCGACAAGCGCGGCCTGCTGCTGAGCGAGACGCTGCCGGTCTATGCAACCGGCACGACCTATATCGCCAATGTCTACACCTATGATGCGCGCGGCAACCGCCTGACCATGGTCGAGGCGAGCGGTGTCTCCGGGCAGCAGCGCACCACGACCTACACCTATGATCTGGCGGATCGGCTCACGAAGACGGCGCACGATGCCGTCACCGTCACTGCCGCCGATCTGTCGTCGACATCGAGCGTCACCCCGACTGACATATTGAGCTATGATCTTCGCGGTAATGTCATCAAGTCGGTCACGGCTGCCGACGCGAATGGTGCCGGCGGCACCGCCACCTGGTATTATTATGACCATCTGGACCGCAAGATCGCAGAGGTCAGCGCGCTCGGCATGCTCAGCGGCTGGACCTATGACGCCAATGGCAATGTGCTCAC
Organism: Sphingomonas sp. P3_C5; assembly: GCF_056402635.1. Classification (NCBI taxonomy): domain Bacteria; kingdom Pseudomonadati; phylum Pseudomonadota; class Alphaproteobacteria; order Sphingomonadales; family Sphingomonadaceae; genus Sphingomonas; species Sphingomonas sp. P3_C5. The sequence continues at coordinate 1,245,191 of NZ_JBFUHA010000001.1, read as the reverse complement.
CGCGACGGTCTATGGCGATCTGCTGACGACGCTTCCCACCACTGGCGGCGGCACCCCGCCGTCCCCCATCAGCAGCACCAATTGCCGCACCACGACCTACGCCTATGACAAGAACAACCGCCTGATCTCGACCACTGGCGCTGCGATCAAGATGGGGTCGTTCGACGGCACCAACTTTGTCATCACCGCCGACGCGGCCGTCTCGCAAATCACCTATGATGCCGCCGGCAACGTCATCAAAACAATCGATGCAAATGGCGGCGTGGTCTACAGCTACTATGACAAGCTGGGTCGCAAGTTCGCGCAAGTCGATGCCGAGCTTTATCAGACCGCCTGGCTGCTCGACAGTGCAGGCAATGTAACGACGGAGCTCCGCGGCGCCAACAAGGTCTCGAGCGTATCAATCAGCGGCTACCCTGCTCCGGCGCCTAGTGCCGACGACCGATTCACCAACTTCACCTATGATGCGGCGGGGCGCCGCCTGACCGAGACGCGGACGGGGCTCTACGCCTCGACCGTCTCATCCTCGGGCGTTCTGTCGACCGCAACCACCGCGGGCGGCTCCACGGTCACCTACACCTATAACGGCCTGGGGGAGGTGCTGAGCAAGCAGGAAGCCAATGGCGACACCATAACCTATACCTATGACGGCATCGGTCGCATGCAGACCGAGGTCGATCCGCAGCATACCGACCAGGCTGCCGCCACGGTCAGCACGCGCACGACCTATGTCTATGACGGGCTGAACAACGTCCTGTCGGTCACCGTGGACGACGCGCTCGGCCATTCGGGCGGCGCAAGCGAAGTGACGACGAACACCTATGGCGCCGGCGGCCGGCTCGCGACAAGCACCAACGCCAATAATTACGTCCACACCTATGGCTATGATGCCGCGGGCAACCAGGTGAGCGACAGCTACACCCGCACCTCGGCGGGAGGCACCGCGTTCAACGAAGCAATCAACTATCGCTACGACGCGGCCGGACGGGTGATCTTTCAGACCGTCGCGCACAAGGCGATCGGCGCGTCGACCTGGATCTTCGACGGCGACAACAGCCAGATCCGCTATAACGCTTATGGCGATATCACCGGCCGCGGCGTCAACGGCCTGTGGCAGCAGACCTATGACTATGATGCGAGCGGACATGTCTGGCGCTCGATCGCTGATGACGGCACCACCCGCATCAATCTCCACGACAAGAACGGCAATGCCACGCTGACGATCGCCTCGTCGGGCAGCGTCGATCTTTCCACCTACACGCTCGACGCCGCGCTGAACCTGGTCACCAACACCAATGCCTGGGCCGCCGGCAGCCACGCCGTGGTCGGCGCGGTCGTCACCATCGATGTGTTCGACAAGCACAATCAGGACACGGCAACGCGGGAGCCGTTCCGCGAGACCAATCCCAACGCCTCAAACCCGGCAATCTATGACACCGTAACGATCTCTCATCAGCGCAGCTACAACGCGTTCGGCGAAGTCACGAGCGAGACTGATCCGCGGGGCAACGTCACCAATTACACCTATGACACTATGGGCCGGGTGACCAAGACCGAGCACCCCGCCGTCAGCTATACCGACGAAACCGGGCTGGTTCACACCCTGGTGAAGCCGACCGACAATAATTATTACGATGTGTCGGGCCGCCTCGTCGCGACCACGGATGCGAACAACCACACCCTAACCCGGCTGTTGCTCGCCGGTACAGGCCATGGCGGCGACGCCCTGACGACCAAGGAATTTCACCCGGACACAGGCGTCGTGGAAACCCGCTACGACGTGTTCAACAATGCCCGCATCCTGGTCGACGCGGTCGGCGATGTGGACACACGCACCTATGACGGGATGAACCAGCTGACCGTCGATGCGCATCCGGTGAGGCCGGCCGGCACCTATGGTAACGGCTCCGGCGCCAATCTCCAGCTCATCGATTATTACGGCTATGATGTGCTCGGCCAGCGCACGCAGCACTGGAACTCGCAGCTCGGGGCCGGCGTCAAGGAACTGACCGACTATGACAGCCAGGGTCGCGTCACCTCGACCGTGGATTTTGGCGGCACGGCAACAACCGTCAGCTACACCTGGAGCGCGGCGATCGCCACGGCTGGGCTGGGCACTTTCGGCGGCTGGACCAAGGTAACCACCAACGTCGCCGGCAAGCAGATGACTGAGGTCATGGATCTGTTCGGCCGCACCGTCGACAAGGTCGATTACGGCAATCACGATTTCAACTATACCTTCGACAAGGCCGGCCAGCTGGTCGCCCAGACCAACAATGCCGGGCAGAACCTGACCTTCAGCTATTACAATACCGGGCGAAACGCGCTGGTGATCGACGGCAGCGCGACGGGATCGAACCAGCGGACCTATTACAGCTTCGACGCGGCCGGCAATCTGCTGTCGGAGAAGTATGGCGCCTATTCGGGCACCACGCTCGTGACCTCGTACAAGAATGCGACCGGCACCTGGGATGCGATGGGCCGGATGCTGCATTACGCAGATACAGGTCCCGGCGCCGTCGCTCCGGTGTCGGTGGACTATGAATATGATCTGGCCGGCAATGTTCGCCACGTCGCGGCCACCTATCGCGCACTTCTTTACAACGGCGCTTATGCCACCACCGACTCCACGCAATCCTTCTGGTACAAATATGATGCGATGAACCGGTTCACCGTGTCGAAAGGCACGCTCTCGGGAACGGCCGGAGTGGCCGGAACGACGATCGTGCGTGGAAATTACGGCGTGGACGTCGGGTGGAATGCCGCCGGCCAGCGGATGACCGAAACCCAGACGGTCCAGGTCCCGAACATCATCGGCGGCAACCAGAGCGGCCCGATCTACGGCAACCCACCATACTTCTATGTCGATATCCGCTGGTATTTCGGGTACACCGCCGATGGCTATCTGGCGACCGTCTCGACCAACAGTCCGTCGGCGACCAATCAAACGGCGCCAGCGACAGCGCCGAATGCTCCCAACTCGATCTACGTGCGCGATGCGATGGGTCGCGAGATCGGCGGAGCCGCCGCTTATGGGTGGGATGCGCGATCGAATATCCTCAGCGATGGCGTCTCGACCTACGACTATAAGCTTGAAAGCTCGCCCGGCTCAGGCGTGTACACCGGCGCCTATCAGGGCGTCGTCACCCATACGAGCGCGACCCAGAACGGGGTCACGACGAACCGCAAGACCAGCTATGTCTGGTGGGACAGCGCGCAGCAGGACGTGGTGACCGTCAGCAACGGCTCGACCAACTATAGCTCGACCTATCATTATGACAGCGCGGGCCGGATCACCACCGTCAATATTGCCGATGGCCAGCCGCGCAACGTCACCTTCGTCACGGATATGAGTGGCCATGTGCTCCAGCGCAGCGAGGTCAATACCGGCTCCGGCGTCAACCAATATGACATGAGCTACACCTTCGGCGGCAAGACGATCGGCGCGGTGAGCAGCGCGGCGCTTATCAAGACGCCGATGGGTCAGCTTTTCGCCGATTTCGACCAGAGCTTCGTATCGGAAAACAAGGCGCCGCTACCGTCGGGCGCGGCCTACACTGTCCGCAGCGGCGACACGCTGCGCACCATTGCGGACGAATTGTGGGGCGACGCGAATCTCTGGTATAAACTGGCCGAGGCCAACGGCCTGACCGCCAGCTCGGCGCTGACCCAAGGCCAGACCCTGGTCGTACCACAGGGCGTCCTTGCCCTGCACAAGACCTCAAGCACCTTCACGCCTTATGATCCCAACAAGGCACTGGGCGATCTGGATCCGTCCAGGCAGGAGCTGGTGACCTTCTCGCCACCGCCGCCGGCGAAGAAGGGTGGTTGCGGCGTCTTCGGCCAGATTCTTTCAATCATCGTGTCCGTTGCCGCGACCTATTTCCTGGGCCCGCTGGTCGGCAATCTCGTCAGCCAGGGATTCAACAATCTCATTGGCACGCAGCACGGGTTCAGCTTCAAGTCGCTCGCAATTTCGGTCATCTCGGCGGGCGTGGCCAAAGGGCTTAGCGGCGTCAATGTTTTCGGCGGCAGCGCGACGTCATTCCTCAACGGTTTCGCGCGGGGCGCGCTTAGCAGCGGCATCACCCAGGGCATCGCAGTCGCGACGCACCTGCAGGATCATTTCGACTGGGTCGGGGTGGCCGCGGCAGGCGTATCGAGCGGCGTTGGTGGCCTTGTCAGCGCCAAGCTCGATAGCAAGAACGGCTTCCTGGGCATTCACGCACAGATGGGCGACGGCATGACCGCCGGCCTGGGCTCGGGCACCGGGCGTCTCGTCAATGATCTTATAACCAATACGGTAAGCGGCGTCGCAAGTGCCGCCACGGTCAGCTTGCTCAGTGGGACGGACTTTGGCGATAATCTGCTGATGGTTCTGCCCCAGGTGGTGGGCAGCGCCTTGGGCGGCGCGCTACAGGGGCGCTATGGGCAGCAGTTCCCTACCGACAAGGATTATAACCCAAACAAAGCGCCGTCCGCTCTGGCCGGCATCAGGGATGCCGTCAAAGATATCCGACGCGTGACGGATTGGCCCGTTGGTGCCGTCGGGGATGCTACCAAGGAGATCATAACAGAACCGCTCCAGGACATTCAACGGAGCATTAGTAATGCGCTGCATCCAATTGGAAAGCCGTTCGATCTTCTCAGCTTGCTACCCAACGGGATCGGTGGTGGAAGTGGCAACCTCTCCTCCGATTCGTTTGCATATGCCCCACGCGGTCCGAGTGGACCGTCACGGGAACATTACGATGACGGTAGCGACAGCCCCAAATTCGTTTATGGCGATGGGCCTGATGGTGTGGGTGCTCGCCCCCAATTGTTGGATGCCTCGTTGCGTTCGCCGAGGCAGGTTACCACGAATACGCTTGAAGAGATCAGAGCCGCTCGCCAGGAGTTCGAGGACAGCTACCGCCGTTTGCCAGCCGTGGGCGCCGATGGCCGGGCGCAAGAAGCGGAAGTTCGCGCTCAATGGGAGCGGGCCGAACGATCGGCTTTGTGGAATGAAGCGCTAAAAAACTACCCGCTTCCCGCGCCGCCTTTGCCTGCCGCACCGGCTGCCAGCGCTCCGCAGGCCGCATCAGAAGCTGAAAGCGGAGGTTTATTCGGCTGGGTGTCGTCTCTTTTCAGCGGTTGGGAATGGTCATCCGTGACCATGAATCAGGGCTTCGCCAATCTGCCAAGCTGGGACGCCGGTATTCGTGTCAGGATGGCGGGCGGCGACTCTGAAGAGCAGAGCGCAGCCCAGCGGCAGGGGATGAGCAATTTCAGTACCCAGTTAGTCAGCAATATGGCCCTTGGGAATTGGGAAGCCAACGTCGGTTTCACATCCACCGCAATTGCCCCGCTCGCAATCCTGATGACCGAACGATCCTCGTCTCCATATGTTGTGGGCGGCGGTCGAAGCGGATTCGTGTCCTCCCCATTGTGGCCCATGGTTGCAGAAGGCGCCATCGCAAGGTTCGGGGCACCATTAGCCGCAAAGGCGGCACCTTTCACGATATCGGGGACGGGGCGCGCAACGCTCGATATGCGAGCGCCGTTGGCACCCAGCAGCGTCAAGGTAACTTTCGGAAATGCCGCAGAGGATGTAGCGGTTTGGGATCGCCTTAGCACTGTCGGAAGGACTCCCGGCAAATCATCAGCAACTGGCCGGGCGGTTATCGAGCGTATGGGAACCGAAGGGAAGATCATGGATGATCCGGTTCTCGGAAAAATGTTCCAGGCTAGCGATGGGGAGTGGTATCCGTTCAAGCTCGGAGATATGGCACACAACACAGATGCCGTTTCTTGGTGGAACTCGACTGGCCGAAGCTTTGGCGCGAAGGCGCCGGAGGTTCGCCAATGGATGTTAAAGCCAGACAACTATACAATTGATCTATTCAGTATCAATCGATCCGCTGGAGCGAAATTGGGAAATTCAGGCGTGCGTTACCTGCCGCCAACAAAGTAGAAGGCCTGCGATATGGAAGTCATGTCTGAATTGAAGGAAATTGGCGCCTTATTCAAGGCGGGCGATTATAACGCGGCACTCGAAAAACTTCATGAGCTTTGGACAAGCATTCCAGAACCGAAAGTCGATACGCCAAACGCCTACTTGGTACTCGAATACGGTGTGGCATGCTCTATGAAAGCAGGAGATCTCGACCAAGCTCAGAAGTGGGCTGTGCTGGCGCCGGATTTTGCGCAAAAGCGTCAAGATCGAGGAGAGGTGGAATTTCTGATCGGGAAGGTAGCTTTCGAGCGTGGAGAGCTGGAAACCGCTAGAGAAAATTTTCTTATTTCGAGTCTCAAGTCTAAAGGCAGAATATTCGAAGGTGAAAACTTGAAGTATAAGCAATTGATCAAGTAGGTTTTGCCGCAGAGGGTATTACCAGAAGGAAGGCGCGTTCCAAAACCAAGCGCAACAGGCGAAGTTTGCCTGCGGTCTTGGTGAGGAGGAGCGGCTGTGGGGGAGCGTTACGAGGGAATTACGGTGACACGTGCAATAACCCCTTTTCCCATGTCCTGAAGCGCTAGCCTCTCGCCATCTGTGAAATGTTCTGTACAACTCCCCTCAATACCCCCGACAGGCATGACAAAATTCTCCAACACGCCAGGCGCTATTTCGCGCATTCCCCCTCGTGAAACTCCAACGCTGCCGACCAAATCCGCTCTGAATTATGTCACACATCCAACATCGGTCTCGCCACCCCGAGGCCAAGCGGCGACCTGATTCAACTGCGGCGGCGAACGCCGTAGAGATCCTTTCAGCGCGATTGACGTGAAGACCCGGAGGCTCCCCGGGCGACGGAAAGCCAAAGCCGGCCAAAACGGATCGGTTCGCCCGATTCGAATCCGAACGCTCCCGGAACGACCGCACGTCAGCCGATACAACCAGATCGGATGTAAATATATTCCGAGATCACAGCGCCTTGATTTCCGCGAGTTGCCGCTGAAATTCAGCTTTTACGGAGCGGTGCCCCCCTTGACGGACCCAGGTGACTATGTCCCATAATGATAACTATCAATGGGGGGCATATGTCGGGACTCGTCGAATCGGCGGTTGCGATCCTGAGCGCATCTGAAAAGCGTCTCGAGGTCGTTTCATCCAATATATCAAATGTTTCTACCGCCGGGTATAAGCGGCGAATCAGCTTTGCCGACCTCGTCGCCAATGCTGGAACCGGCACGGACGCCGTCGGCGCATTGCTGACCCGCACCCGCGCCGACCTCGCCCAGGGTAAGCTGAACGCGACCGGCAACCCGCTTGATCTCGCGATCAGCGGCGACGGCTTTTTCCAGCTGCGCGACGGCACCGAAACCATTTATTCGCGCCAGGGCCAGTTCAAGCTGGCTGCCGACGGCACGGTCGTCACCCCGCAAGGCTTCGTCCTGCAACAGGCTGGCGGCGGCGATCTCGTGCTTGACCGGGCCAATGTGAAGATCCTCGCTGACGGCACGATCCTCGATGGAACGCGGCCGGTCGGCCGCATCGGGCTGTTTGCGCCCTCCAGTGCGGCAGCGGTGCAGCCGCTCGACGGATCGATGTTCCACTTCGCCGATGGTACCGCGAACGAAGTCACCGATCCGCAGCTTCGCCAGGGTATGACGGAGACATCGAACGTCTCGGTCGGCGACGAGATGGTGACGATGATGGCCTCGCTTCGCCAGGCGGAGAGCGGCTCGCGGCTGATGCAGACCTATGACGATCTGCTTGGCCGCGCGATCACCGCATTCGGGCAGGCCGGGCAATGAACGGCGCCTTTTATGTCGGGTCGATCGGCCTCGAGGCGCAGCAGCGCGCGCTCGATATCATCGCGAACAACATCGCCAACATCAACACGGCCGGGTTCAAGCGCGCCGATATCCGCTTCTCCGAAGTGATGGCCACCCGCGCCGCCGCGGATGCACACAATGTCGATCCACTCGATGCCTCACTGTCGAGCGCCGGGGTGACGGTCGATTCGACCGCTATGGTCAATGAGACCGGCGCGATCGATACGACCGGCCGTCCGATGGACCTGGCGATCGACGGACAGGGCTTTGTCGAGCTGATGGGTCCCTCGGGCCAGACACTGCTGTGGCGTGGCGGCACCATGAAAGTCGGCGAAGACGGCCTGCTCTCGGCGTCGAACGGCATGGCGCTGAAGGCGGCGATCAGCATCCCGGCGGATGCCTCGACGATCACGATCGGTTCGGACGGCATGGTCCGCGCGCAGACTGCGGATTCGACCGGGCCCGTCGAACTCGGCCAGATCGGGCTGGTCAGGGCAGACGATCCTTCGATGCTGACCAGGCTCGACGGCGGGCTCTATCGCGCTGACCATGACACCAAGCTGCTCGATGCCCAGGCGGGTGAGGATGGCACCGGCATGATTGTCCAGGGCGGTATCGAGCGCTCCAATGTCGAGATGACGAGCGAGATGGTCCAGCTGATGCTGGTCCAGCGCGCTTATGGTGCCAACGCCCAGATCGTCCAGGCGGCCGATCAGATGATGGCAATCGCCAACGGTCTGCGTCGATAACCGAATATGGTGGGGAGTATCGTTGTGTTGGCGTTGTTGTTTGGCGTACCAGAGGCACAGACAGTGCCGTTGCCGGCCCGTGAGGAAGCCTCTGGCTGCCTCGCGCTGACCCGGCCCGCGGCACGCGGCGCGACCATCACGCGGGATATGGTCGAGCCGGTCGCGTGCAAGGATCAGGCGCCGGCACCCCTGGCATTCGATCGCGCATCGGGCACCGTCCTGGCCGCGCGTGATCTCGATGGCGGCGCCTATCTCGGCCGCACGGTCATCAGTGATCTGCCGGGCGTCGACAAGGGCGCGACGCTCATGCTCGTCTCGACACAGGGTGCGGTCCGCATCGAGCGGCCGGTAACCGCGCTCCAGCCCAGCCGCGGCGGCCGGGTCTTCGTCCGCGACGGGGACGGGCAGGTCTATGCCGCATCCGTCGCCGGGAAGAGGGCATCGCGATGATCGTCGCACGGGGGATTTGGATCACGGGCTGCGCCATCGCGGTCTCGTCAATGCTCGCAGCGGCGGCCTATGCCGACGATCTCTACAAGCCCGGCGGCTGGTCGGCGATGAGCACGGATCGCAAGGCAATGCAGGTCGGCGATGCGTTGACCGTCGTCGTGTACCAGTCGGCCGAATCGACCAACACCGCCAAGAGCGATTCGACCAAGAACACCAATCTGAGCGGCGGCCTCTCCGCGGGCTCGATCAATGAATCCGGCAGCCTTCATGTCGGCGGCGGCTATAGCGGCGGCGGGCAGGTCCAGCGCAGCGAGCGTTTCGTGACTCAGATCACCGTCGTGGTCGACGAGATCCTGCCTAATGGCGATCTCCACGTGTCCGGCCGCCAGCAGATGCATGTCAACGGAGAGAACAGCAATATCGGGGTGCGCGGACGGGTGCGCCCGGCCGATATCACCAGCGACAATCAGATACTCTCGAGCCGCGTGGCCGATGCCCAGATCGACTATGACGGGCGTGGCTTCGTCTCGCGCAGTGCGAAGCCCGGCGTGATCAACCGCGTCTTCCGTTTCCTCGGGCTCGGATGATGCGCATTTCTGTGGCCGGAGCGTTGGCCATGCTGCTCCTTTTCTCGACTCTGCAGCCTGCGCCCGCAGCCGCGCAGGATGTGCCGCTCCGCGGGCTCGGCCGGTTCGAAGGCTGGCGCGAGAACGCCCTGATTGGTTATGGCCTGGTCACCGGCCTGGCCGGATCGGGCGATACGCGCCGGAGCGGGGTTACGCGTCAGGCGCTGCGCAACGTGCTGAACCGACTCGGCACGACCGTCACGGATGACCAGATCAGCAGCCGCAACGTCGCGGTCGTGATGGTCATCGCCACGCTCCCGGCCTCAGCCAATGTCGGCGACCGGATCGACGCGACCGTCTCCTCGATCGGCGATGCGCGCAGCCTCGCCGGCGGGACGCTGCTGATGACGCCGATGCTCGGGCCGGATCAGCATCCCTATGCGCTGGCGCAGGGCGCACTGGTCGCGGGCGGCTACAGCTTCGAAAGCGACCTGAACCAGCAGCAGCGCAACTATCCCACGACCGCCCTTTTGCAGGGTGGCGCGACGGTAGAGACAGCGGTCGATGCCCATATCCTGAAGGCTGACGGGGAAATCTCCTTCCTGCTCAGCGATCCAAGCTTCGGCACGGCGCAGCATATCGCCGACGCCATCAACGGCCGGATCGGCTTTGGCTCGGCAGTCGCGAAGAGCGCGGATGAAGTGAAGGTCCATTACAGCGGAGATCCCAGCCAGCTGACCGCCTTCCTCGCGCGGATCGAGGCAATTCCGGTCAGGCCGGACAGCACGCCGCGCGTCGTCGTCAACGAGCGCACCGGCACGATCGTCGCCGGCGGCGAGGTCCAGATCTCCAGCGTCGTGATCTCGCAGGGCGATATCAAGATCACGATCAAGGCCGAGAATGTCGCATCACAGCCTGGCTTCGTGTCGGGTTTCGCAAGCGATGTGCGCAGCCTCGTGGTCACCAACACCAAGCTCGATGTCGATGATTCAGTCGGCGATACGGTGGTCAGGTTTCCGAACACGACCGTCGCCGATCTCGTCCAGGGCCTCTCGCGCGCGCACGTCAATACCAGGCGGACCATCAGCATCCTGCAGGCCGTGAAGGCCGCCGGTGCGCTGCACGCCGACATCATCGTTCAGTAGGAGTAGGGTAATTGGACGCAATATCCTCGATCATCATCAACAAGGCGCTCGACGGCCTGTCGATGCGGGCGCTCGCCACCGCGCAGAATATCGCGGGTGCAAGCTCGCCGCGCTACAAGCCGCTCCAGGTCAAGTTCGAGGAGAGCCTGAAGGCGGCCGCCGCCAAAGGGCCCGAGGCCGTGCGCGACCTGCCGCTCGCGATCACCCGCGCGACACAGTCCGGGTTCGGTGACGAGCCGCGGCTCGATCTCGAGCTGTCGACGGCGGCAAGCACCGCCTCGCGATATGGCGCGCTGCTCAATCTTCTCGGGCGCGAGATGCAGATCGAGCGCATCGCAGTCCAGGGCGGCCAGTCATGAACCCGATGCAGATCAGCCGGACCGGCCTTGATGTCGAATGGCAGCGGCTTCAGGTCATCGCCCAGAATCTCGCAAATCTGAATACGAGCCAGACCCAGTCCGGCCAGCCGGTCCGTGCGATGCGCCTCGTCTCCGCGGCAAAGACCGGCTTTGCCGATCTGGTCGCGAAGAAGGGCACTCAGGCGCCGTCCGGAGTGGAGGTCGTCGGCGTGGAGCCCATCGGAGGCGGCATCAGGCGGGTCTATGAGCCCGAAAACCCCCAGGCGGACAAGGCCGGCTTCGTCAGTTACCCGGCAATCGATCATGCCGGCGAGATGACGCTGCTGATCAAGACGTCCCGCGCTTACGAAGCCAATCTGACAGCACTCAACATCGCCGGTCAGATGTTCGCCCAGGCACTCCAGCTGGGCCGCCAGTCATGAGCGCGGTCCCACCCATCACGGCGGTCGGCGGCGATCCGCTCATCATGCGGCTCGGCATGCCTCAGCCGGTTCAGCAGAGCCAGGGTGCCGGCTTTGGCGACATCCTGACGGCGGGCATGAAACAGGTCGAATCGAAACTGGCGACCGCGGACAATCTCGTCCAGCGGTTCGCGCTCGATGATTCAGTGCCAATCCATCAGGTCACCTATGCGCTCGAGCAGGCGCGCATGTCGGTCGAGCTGGCGATGCAGGTCCGGACCCGACTGGTCGAGGGCTATCGCGAACTCATGAACATGCAGCTCTGACGCATCATGGCTGCCGATACCGCTACCGACTCCCCGATGTTCACGAGGCAGCGCCAGCTGTTTCTCGGCATATTCGTCGTGCTCTGCTTGATCCTGGCGGCCGGCTATTATCTGTTCCTGCGGACTGATTATGTCGTTCTCTACACCGATCTGAAGCCGGCGGACGCGTCAGCGATCGTTACCCAGCTCGACGCGAAGGGCGTGTCGCACCGGCTGCGCGACAATGGCACCACGATCCTCGTGCCAACCGATCAGGCCGACACTGTCAGGCTTGCCGTTGCCGGGTCGGACATTCCCATGAAGGGGGCGGTCGGGTTCGAGCTCTTCAACAAGTCCGACATGGGGCTCACCGATTTCGCGCAGAAGATCAATTATCAGCGCGCGCTGCAGGGAGAGCTCGCCCGCACGATCATGATGATGGACGGAGTCGAGAGCGCGCGGATCCATCTGGCGCTTCCCGAGCGCTCCCTGTTTCGCGGCAACCGCGCCGTGCCGAAAGCCGCCGTCGAAGTGATCGCCAAGCTCGGCCGGACGCTGACGCCGGACCGCATCGCCGGAATCCAGCAACTGGTCGCGTCCGCGGTTCCCGACCTCGCCCTTGGCGACGTCGCGATTCTTGACGGTGATGGCCGGGTCGTCAGCCAGGCGCCGCCAAGCCAGGCGCTCCAGACGCCCGAGATCGACGAGCAGACGGCTGCCCGCAATTACTACAGCGCACGGGCGAAAGCTGCCATCGCGGCCTTGATGCCCGGCCTGCAAGTCGGTGTGCAAACGCTGATCATGCCAAAGGCCGGAGCCGAACCGGCCGCGTCCGGCGGCACCACCGCCCCAGCCCGGCCGGTCAATACGCCGGTCGCCGGCGGCCGGGATTTCCAGCTTCGTGTCACGATTTTGACTGAAGCGGCGCTCAACGCGGAGGATCAGGGCGTCGCCCGAAACGCAGTTGCCGCGGCGGTCGGCCTTGACGAGCAGCATGGCGACTCCCTGTCGTTCGAGGTGGGGCCCACCACAATCCCCTCCCCGGCACCAGCACTGTCACTCGCCGCAAAGCCGGCGGCTGGCACTGTCGAGCCGGCCGGCGTGCCGGCCCTGGACAGCTTCGATACGGGCGTGAGCTGGTGGATCTGGGCGATAGCCGGATTTGTCGCGATTCTTGCGATCGTCGTCGTCGTTCGCAGGCGCCAGGGCGATCTGGCCCCGCTGGATCGCGAGGCCTTTGTCACCCGGTTGCGGCAGCAAATCCGCGCTGAAGGGAATGGCGATGTCCGCGTCTGACAGCCTTGAAAGCCTGATCAACGACTTGCAGGCAATGCCGCCCCGCGCGCGCCGGGCGATCCTTCGCTCGCTCACCACCGCGGAGCGGGAGGCTCTCGCTGACTATGCTGGGTCGGGACTCACCGAGCGCGTTGAGGCCGATGGAACAGGTCGCTTTTCGCCCTGGCTTGCGTCCCGCATTCGCCAGGCGCGGAAAGGTGACGCGCTGGATCCGCTCGATCGCATGACGACCGCCACGCGCGAGACGCTGCTGCGCGGCGTCGACGAGATGATCGGGCGGGAGCGGCCCCGCGAACCGAGACCGGCGCCAGGCTCAGGTCGCTCCCTGTTTGACGCTTTTGGCGGTTTCCTCTCGCCCCGCGGAGCGCCACGTTGAGCGGCGTGATCAAGGCCCGTTCCGCAGCGACCATGGTTCGCGCGCTCGGTCCGGATCCGCAGACGGCCCGTCAGGATGCGCGCGCGCCGGAGCCATCTGAAGCGGAGCTGGCTCTTGCTGCTGCGACCCGCGAAATAGAGCGGTTGCAGGCAGCACTTGCGGAAATGCGTAAGCGGGCGCCTGAAGCGGAAGCGCTCGCGCACGAGGCCGGCCGCCAACAGGGTCTTGAAGAGGCTGCAGATGAGACCGACCGGCTGATTACGGCTGTATGCGCTGGTGTCGATCACGCCAGCGCCGCCTGGAATGACCGCCTGGCTGAGCTTGATGCGCTGGCAGCGATGCTTGCCCAGGCTTCATTGAGCAAACTCTTCGGCGACGCGCCCGACCTCACTGAACTGGTGACCCGCTCGATCCGCCATCGCACCCAGACGCTGGGCCGTGAAAGCGTGGTTTCCATCCGGGTCAGTGGAGCGGATTTCCCTGACGAGGCCGCCCGCGACGCACTTCGGTCCGCCGTCGCTACGGGCTCGTCCGAACTCATCATCGATCCATCGCTCACCACCGGCGAATGCCGGCTCGATCTCAAGCTTGGATCGATCGATATCGGTGTCGCCTCGCAGTGGCGCGCGATCGATCGCTTCTTCGATGTGCTGATTGCCGGCGAGGTCGCCGCATGAAGCTTCACGCGTTCCTTCGGCGGATCGAAGATGAGGATTTCGCGCCGGCCTATGGCTATGTCCGGAAGGTCGCGACCGGCATTGTCGAGGCGACGGGCCCCTCTGCCGCGCCAGGCGATCTCTGCGATATCGAAAGCGAGTCTGGCGGCTGGGTCCCGGCTGAGATCGTGGCGATCGATGAGCGCCGGGTTGTGCTGGTTCCGCTCGAGCAGAGCGGGACGATCAGGCCGGATGCGCGCGTCGTTGCTCGCTCGAGCCACCGCCAGGTATCCGTCGGAGATGGATTTGGCGGCCGTGCGGTCAACGCTCTGGGCCAGCCCATCGACGGTGGCCCCGCGATCGTCGCCGACAGGAGCGTGGCTCTGGGTGGTACGGTGCCGAGGCCGATGGAGCGGGTTGATCCCTCCACCATATTGCAGACCGGCCTCCGCGCGATCGATGGTCTGTTGACACTTGGGGTCGGTCAACGCGTGGGCGTGTTCGCGGCAAGCGGGGTCGGCAAGACCAGCTTGATGGAGCAACTGGCGACCCAGACCAGAAGCGACCGGTGCGTCATCTGCCTCGTTGGCGAACGCGGTCGCGAGGTCGAGGCCATGTGGCGCCTGTTGTCCCGGCGGAACGATGCCGCGCGCTTCACGCTCGTCGCTGCGACCTCTGACGAGAGCGCGGCGCTCCGGGTACGATCCGTTCACTATGCGCTATGCCTCGCAGACTATTGGCGTGCGCGGGGCGAGCATGTGGTGCTGATGGTCGATTCAGTCACCCGTATGGCGATGGCTCTGCGCGAGATCGGCCTCGCCGCCGGCGCGCCGCCGACCGTTCGCGCCTACACGCCCAACGTCTTTGCCGTGCTCCCGCGGATCGTCGAGCGGTGCGGCGCGATCCGGGGAGGCGGTGCGACCACTGCGATCATGACCGTGCTCAGCGAAACCGATGATGTCGACGACCCGATCGTCGAACTGATGAAATCGCTCCTCGATGGCCATATCATCCTCTCGCGGAGCCTGGCGGAACAGGGCCATTTCCCCGCAATCGACATTCCCCGCAGCGTCAGCCGGGAGTCCGAACGACTGGTTTCGCCCGAACAGGCAAAGGCGATGCGCGAGGCGACTGCCATGCTCTCCGCTTATGAAGAAGCGCGCGTGATGATCGAAAGCGGCGTGTACAAGAGCGGCACCAATGCCTCGGTCGATCGCGCGATCGCCGCGCGGGCCGAGCTTGGTGCTTTCCTGCGTCAGCCGCGCCGCGAACATACTGGCATTGATGACACGATCAGCCGGCTGCGGCTTCTCGCTCCGGGTGCGGCCTGATGCCGAAGCGGGCCGACCCTAGGCAAATCGCCAAGCTGGTCCAGGTGCAGCATGCGCGTCGCGCAGCCGCGGAGGCTGCCCTCGTGGATGCGCGGGACGCGGAGTCGTCAGCTCGGGGAGCTCGTGATGAGGCGCAGACCGCGGCGACGGCTGCTGCCGGTGACTGGTCGGATTTTCTTTCAAAGCCAGGGTTCGCACCGGAATATGCACGCGGCCTCGCCGCGCGCCTCATCGCACGCGAAGCCACGGCCGGCGAAGCAGGCGCACGCCTCACGCTCGCAGAGGGCGCGCACGTGGAGCGCCAGGATGGTTGGCGACTCTCCGAGGCGCTGGTGAAACTTGCCGATGCAAGCCTCACCCGGGCCAGACGCACGACAGCCCGGGCACGCGAAGAAAAGCGGCTGGGCGCGCTGTCCGACCGGATCACCTTTGGCTGGATGCGATCATGACCATTGTCCTTAATCCTTATCCAGGTCTGCCCATACGCACCCCCGCCCCGACGCCGGCGGCGCCGCCGCCCGGGAAAGAGGAACCCGCCATGGACTCGGGCTTTGGGAATCTCGTGCGAGGCCTCATCTATCCGTGCGCTGGAGCGCCCGGGTTTCTCGAGAGCGTTGCGCCCGATGAGAAGCCGGGTGCGTCCTCGCCGGCCCTCGCTGCGGACGTCTTCAATCAGAACGGGTTTTTCGGGCACGCTGTTGCGGCCGACGAGCAGATGCAACCCGATCGAGAGCTTGCCTCCGAGAAACCAATTTCGGCCGGGCAGACGCCGTCCGACGATAATGGCTCGCCGGCGGAATCCGAGACTCCGGACTACCGGCTTCAGTCAGTTGTCAGGCCTGGCGCGCCAACGCCCAGCCCACCGGCGGATGCTCCGACCATTTCCCCGGAGATTGTGGCGAGCGCCTGGACCAGGGTCTCCACCGCGCCTGGAAATGTGCAAAGCCCGCTGCCCGATGCGCCAGGCTCGAACGATGGATTGCCGGGTGAGATTGTTCCGATCCGCCTCGCGTCCGACATGACTTTTGCTCCTGCCGTGATCAGGGTCGCAGCGGGAAGCGAGGCGGAGCGTGGCAGCGCCGCGCCTTCCGCAATCCGGACCGTCTCTTTCCGCGCGAGTCTTGAAGCGTTGCTGCCGCGACTGTTCGCCCAGGACGGCGCGGCGCTGAACACACGGGTGTCAGTCCAGGCTGTGGAGCACGGCCTTCAGGTCGTCGCGAAGCTCGACGATCTTCGGCCGGAGGAGCGCATTCGCCTGCGGGACCGCATTGCCGCGACGCTTGCCCGGCACGGGCTGGTCGGTCGCGAGATCAGGTTGAACGGAGATAAAAACATGGCTTCGGTCGAGGGAAATCACTGAAATGCAGGTAAACCCAGTTTCCGCGACCGACTCCAGCGCCGCGGCATCAAACGCGTCCACGAGTAGCGCCGCGACCTCCGCCTTCGGGCTGAGTTTCGACTCCTTGCTCAAGATCATTCTGACCCAGCTGACCTATCAGGATCCGCTGAAGCCGATGGACAATTTTCAGTTCGTCTCGCAGCTCGCGCAATTCTCGCAAATCCAGATCGGCCAGACGACAAACGACAAGCTCACCACTCTGGTCACCGCACAGGGTAACATTCAGGCGACAAGCCTGCTCGGACGCACGGTCGATATCGGCACCGGCACATCGTTGATCAGCGGGAAGGTCACCTCACTCGCTTTCGACAACGGCAATTCGAGCATCACGATCAAGACCGCGAACGGGAGCACCATCAGCGGCATCTCCATATCCGGCATCACTCAGATACGCGAAGGGAACTAGACCATGTTCGGGTCGATCTATATCGGGCTCAGCGGCCTTAACGCCTATTCGCGCGGCCTTCAGATGGTCAGCAACAACGTGACGAATCTGAACAGCCAGGGCTTCAAATCATCGACTGTCAATTTCAGCGACCTGTTCGGGAATCAGGGCAGTGGCGGCCTTTCCTTCTCATCGGGGGAGGGCTCGGCCGGGCACGGCGTCGAAGTGGGCGGTTCGCACTATGACATGGGCCAGGGCGAGCTCCGCCAGACCGATCGCGATCTCGATCTCGCCGTGGACGGCAGCGGCTTCATGATGCTGATGCGCGGCGACGAGGTGGCTTATACCCGCACCGGCAGCTTCGAGGTCGATAAAGACGGCTATATCGTACTGTCCGGCACCGAATATCGCCTGGCGACGCTTGATCCGTCGGGACATCCGGTCAACGTGTCGATCAATGCTTCCCGCAGCAGCGAGCCCAAAGCAACAACCACGGTGAAGTTTGCCAACAATTTGTCCGCGGACGCGAACACCGCAGGCACTGCGGGCGGGCCTGAGACTCCGGTTACCGTCCCCGATATCAAGGTCTATGACAAGAATGGCGGCGCTCACATATGGAAGGTGAGCTTCACAAAGGACACCAGCGTCCCCGGTCAGTGGTCGGTGAAAGTCACCGATGACAAAGGCGCGTCGATCGGGGGGCCGCAGTCGCTGAGGTTCATCGCAGGAAAGCCCGACCCGACCACGACCGCGCTCACCTTCACGGACACTCTGAACGACACGGACGCGACGAACGATCTGTCGGTCAGCCTCGATTTCTCCGTTATCACATCCTACACAGCTGGCAGCACAGAGACCCTCAGCGCCAGCTCAACCGACGGTTATGCCCTCGGATCGCTTGTCTCCGTGAAGGTCAACAACAAGGGCGAACTCGAGCTCGGTTACTCGAACGACCAGAAGCAGCAACTGGGCGCCGTCGCGGTCGCCGATTTCCAGGATCCGTCGGCGCTGAAGCAGCGTAGCGGTGGGTTATTCACGGATTCGGGGAGCGCAGGGCGTCAGCTCATGACAACCGAGGATCCGCGTGGTGGCAACATCGTCTCGCGTCGCATCGAGGCGTCGAATGTCGATCTGTCAGCCGAGTTCGGGGATCTGATCCTGATCCAGCGCGGCTTCCAGGCCTCATCGCAGATCATCAGCGTGAGCAACGACATGATCCAGCAGCTCTTTGGCATCCGCGGCCAGGGCTGATCCAGATCATCGGAGGCAAGGCCGTGCAGAAGAAACATCGATCGTGGCTGCCCGAGGCAGCTCTGCAAACGGGTCGGGTCGACAGCCTGTTAGCGGAGGTTGCGCGGACATGGTCCGCTACCTGGTTCGCGCGCGCCAATGCGCGCGCACTGGCAGCCGTCACGCCGCTACCGACCCATGTGGACCTCGGCGGAGGGGGGACATGGCTCACGCTTGATCGGCATCTCGCGCTCGGCATATCCGCGGGCKGGCGCCTTGCGCTTGCCAGCATGATGCTGGACGCATCAAATCCGCCGGATGGTCTCACAGAGGCCGATCAGCAGCTGATCGATACTCTCTCTACCGCCTGTCTCGATGATCTTGGCCGCCGCATCGCGGAGATGTTCGTTCTTCCTGCAGCCTCACGTTGGTCAATATGCGCAACTAGCATCATGCCGACCATTGAAGAGCCGCGCGGCTGCAGCCTGGGCGTCGAGACGCGGGCGCCCTTGATCAGGATCGTGTCGAGCACTGAGCAGATTGTGGCGCTGACCCGGGCCGGACTTCCCGCTCCTGCGGCACGGAGCGCCTTGCGGCCTTTTTCCGCAGGGCTTTCGAGCCAGAATGTGACTGTCTCAGCCTCGCTTGGCCGCGCCGTGATCACCGTCGCTGACATGGCGGGCCTGAGCAAAGGCGACGTCCTGGTCTTCGATTCACAAGCTGACTCGCCGCTCGCCATCGCGGTCAACGGAAAGCCCGCGTCTCGCGGCCGCTGTACGGTCGTCGAGACAAATGGCGACCTCCATCTCAAACTTCTCGAACCCGTCAGGTAATATTTGTGACCGAACAGAAAATCAGGACCGGCGTCGCATCGGCCCGACCCGAGACGCCCGTCGTGCAACCCTCCCCCGCTCAATCGCCATCGCCGGACAGGATTAACAGCAAGCTCATCGACTCCGTCGAGGTGGTGCTCGAAGCCTTTCTGGGCAGCGCGCATATGACGATCGGCCAGCTCACTGCGATGAAACAGGGCGCGGTGGTCGAGCTTGACGCGGCGCTCAATGCGCCGGTGGAACTGAGGCTCAACGGCGTTGCGGTCGCACGTGGTGAACTGGTCGCGGTTGGAGAGAATTTCGCAGTCAGGCTGACAGAAATCTCATCGTGACACGTTGCCGATCTCTTATCCAGGCAATGACAGCGCTGGGCTTGTCGGTCTTGCCGACAGTAGCCGCCGCGCAGTCGCACCCTGGGCATTTGGGCGGCGGCGGCGAAGTCGATGTTTCGCTGGGGCGGGTCATCATCTCGTTCGTGATCTGCATCATCATTGCAGGCTTGGCGATTCTGCTGATCCGCCAGCGCACCGGCAAGATAGACCTCGCCTCATTCTTTGCCAGGATCGAGCCGCGCGCTCGGGAGATCAAGGTGGTCGAGACGCGGCGCCTCAGCCCGCATGCCGATATAAGCCTCGTCCGTCAGGGTGGGCGCGAATATCTGCTGGTCCTGCAACAGGGTAGTACACAGGTCTTACGCGATGAGGCCGTAGCGGCCGGCGTTGCGCAGGAACCGCCATGCGTCTGAGGCACCGGCTTTTAGCCACGGCGTTCGCGGCATCGGGCCTGCTGGGTGCTGTGCCCGCTCACGCCTCCCCGCACGGCCTGGGCATGTCATCCGATGTGGTGCGGACCGCCCTGATCCTGACCCTGCTCGCGGTTATTCCGTCGATCCTCATCTGCATGACGAGCTTTGTGCGCATCATCGTCGTGCTCTCGATGGTGCGGCACGCTTTCGGCATGCCTGAGACGCCGCCTAATCCGGTGCTGGTCAGCCTCGCCCTTTTCATGACCGCCTTCATCATGTCTCCGACGCTCACCGCGCTGAACGCCAACGCGATCCAGCCACTGCTCGCTAACCGAATCAGCGTCGAGGACGCGATGGCGAAAGGGACAATACCCTTGCGCGATTTCATGCTCGCCCAGACGCGCGATGCCGATATCGAGGCGATCTATTCGATCGCGCATGCGACACCGCCCGATCGCCCGGATCAGGTCGACATCTTGAAGCTTGCGCCAGCCTTCATGCTCAACGAGCTGCGCGTTTCATTCACGATCGGGTTCGTGATTCTGCTCCCCTTTCTGTTGATCGATCTGGTCGTCTCGGCGATCCTCCTGTCCCTGGGCATGATGATGGTGCCGCCCGCGACAATCTCGCTGCCGATCAAGCTTTTGATGTTCGTATTGATCGATGGCTGGAGCCTTATTCTGCAAGGGGTGCTCGGAAGCTTCAAATGATGGCCGCCCGTGACCCTTCCGGACTGGAGCTGGTGGTGGATCCGGTGCGCGCCGAAGCATCGCTCTGGCGACGCTTCCGGTTCGAGGACGACCTGCGTTGTCGGGAAACCCTGTTCAATCGCTATTTCAAGCTCGCACGCTCGGTTGCTGGCCGCTTGTTTCGCGCTCGCCCGGGGCAGCGCCTCGAACGCGCCGATTTCGACCAGTTCGCCTGTGAAGGCTTGCTGCAGGCGCTCGATCGCTATGATCCTCTGCGCGGTGTGCCGTTCAGCGCCTATGCGCGACGACGGATCACCGGCAATATCGCGGACGGCATATCGACGCTCAGCGAAATCGATGCCCAGCTCAGCCATCGCCACCGCGTCGAGCAGGAACGGCTCCGATCACTCGCGAAGGCAGGCGGCGACCCGCTGGCGGCTTTATCGGAACTCGCCGTCGGCCTGGCGCTCGGGCTGATGCTCGAAGGCACCGGGCTCATCGAGCCCGAGGATGCGCCGGACAGGCGGCCAAGTGCCTATGACAGCCTTGTCTGGCGCGAGACTCAGGCACTGCTGGTTGCCGAGATCGGCAAACTGCCCGAGAATGAAGCTATTGTCGTGCGGCAGCATTATGATCACGGCCTGTCCTTCGCGAGCGTGGCGCAGCTCATGAATCTTAGCGGAGGGCGAGTCTCGCAATTGCACCGCGCAGCACTTGAGCGCTTGCGCAAAAGACTCCGGACGAAAGGGGAATGACGATGACGATCTTGTGCGGTGATGCCGACCTGCAGGAACTGATGGAGGCGATGCAGTCCGACGAGCATGATGAAATTGCCCGTGCCGACCGGCTGATCAGCGCTTTTCCCGAGGATCCGCGGCTGCACTTTCTGCGTGGTTCGATCCTCGCGTCGATCGGTCGCCCGATCGAGGCGCTATCGTCGCTCAAGAAGGCGGTTGCGCTCGCGCCGGATTTTGCGATCGCCCGTTTCCAGCTCGGCTTCTTTCAGCTGACATCGGGCGAGGCTGCCGACGCGCTCTCGACCTGGGGACCGATCGCGCTCCTTCCGGACGGTCATTATCTGCGCTTCTTCGTGGGTGGCCTGACCCACCTCATTCGCGACGAGTTCGACGACTGCGTGACGCGGCTTAACGAAGGTATTGCCGTCAATGACGAGAATCCGGCCCTCAACCGCGACATGCAACTGATCATCGATCAGGTGGGTGAGATCAAACGCGCCAACGCCCGGGACGACGCAGGGGAGGAAGCTGGCACCACCTCTGCGACGAGCTTCCTGCTCGACCAGCTTTCCGGCCGCCGGCCAAGCTGAGCGCAATGACGCGCGTCAGCAACGCCGATCATGTCCTTCTGCTCCTGCAGGAGCAGCTGGGCCGACTTGGCAAGGAAAGGTCAGGCCGGCGCGCGCCGACCCCGGCGGCGCGCAAGGGTACGCCCGAACCGGTCACCCGATTGCGGGCGTTGGCGGCGCGGGAGGGGATATCCGAGGACGATATGAAGCGCGCCCTGGTGCGCAGCGTGCTTGTCCAGCAATTGGGGGAGGCGATCGGGACCGACCCCGCATTCGAGGCGATTGCGAGCGATGTCATGCGGATCATCGGCGAGTCCGACGCAGGCCGCGACCTGCTCGACAAGGCGATGTTGCAGCTTGGGCGCCAGCCCTGAGCGATACCCTGAGCGCAGCGATACCCTGAGCGCAGCGAACCGGGGTCAGTTCAGCCCCATCCCCATTTTCGCAAGCGCTTGCCCGATCGTGCGATTGCTGCCTGCGATCGGCGTGTTCGCGGCAAGCTCGAAGATGCGCCGTGCGGTCTGCTGGTCGCCGCCACTTGCGGCCAGCAGGGATTTCGCAAGCGCCGCCGAATAGCATTGCCGGTCGAGCCGAAGCGCGACGTCGCTTTTCCTGCGCGCCTCGTCGAGATTGCCGGCGAGGATGTCGAGTACCGCGAGCGATCCGTGCGTTTCCGCAAACGTATCGTCGATCGCAAGCGCCGTCTCAAAGCGCGCGCGCGCACTCGCTATGTCGTTGTTCACGAAATAGGCCCAGCCAGCCGCGATCCAGCTCCCGAGATGATCGCCGAACATTTCGGCGCCCTTGTCGAGATCTGCCGGCGCGCTGTCGGCCTGGCCGGTCATCATCTTGGCGAGCCCCAACCCGATCCAGGCCCTGGGAGCGTTCCGGTTGGCGGAAAGTGCCCGCTCGAACAGATCGAGCGCATCAGTGGCATGGTCATCTCCGAGCGCGAGCGTGCCGAGCGTCGTGAGGGCATCGGGGTGATCGCCGGCGACGGCCGCGCTCTTTGCGGCGAGAGCCTCGTCATTAATGTCGAGCGCCAGCACGGAAACGGCTGCCATCAGGCCGCGGTGATCGGGATAAAGCTCGATATAGGCACGTGCAGCGTCGCCGGCGCCGTCGAAGTCACCGAGCTGGTGCATCAACTGCACTCTCAGTTCGGCGGCTTGCGGCAAATGCCTGGCCGTCTCATCATCAAGGACCTCGAGAGCGTCCGCAAAATCCTTCAGATTGGCGCGCGCCCAGGCGAGGTTGAACCGGACGGCGCTGTCGTCGACACCTGCCTCGAACAGCGCGCCGAACGCCTCGGCCGCCTTGTCGAACTCCCGCACCTGGAGCGCGGCGATCCCCGCAAAATTTGTCTCACGGGGTGGCAGCGGTGCGATCGCAGCATAGCGGGTGAGCAGATCGCTGGCGATATCGGCTTTGCGCTCGTCGACCGCCGCTTCCGCCGCATCCGAGAGGAGCGCCAGGTTGTCCGGGTCACTCTCGAGGAATGAGAGGAGCCGCGTGAGGCGGCCTGACGGTGCCGCACCGGCACTCGCGATTTCGTTCATCATGGTCCTTTCGCGACCCGGAGAATGCTGGCGATGTCAGGCCTCAACGCGGACGACATCGAATGATCTGAGGTTAATCCGCATCGGTATCTCGTTGACCGACAATACCGACAATTTCGGGATGCTGCGCCTGGTAAAGGCCTTAAGATGACGGCGCAATTCCGGACCGCACAGCAGCACGGGCGCGCGGCCGTCCCGATGCATGGCCTCGACCAGCGATGAAAGCTTGCGGATCAGCTGCTCGGCAAGTCGGGGTTCAACCAGCATGGCGCCAGACGCACTTCCCTGGGCCATGGCCGCCGAGATCTGATTTTCGATCCTCGGATCAAGGCTCAGGACGGCAAGATCGTTGTGCTTGCCGCGCAGCTGATGGCAGATCGCATAGCTCAGCCGCTGGCGTATCAGCTCGGTCAGTTCGGCCGGATCCTTCTGGGTGCGGGCAAGATCGAGCAGATGCTCCAGGATGAGGTCGAAATTGGCGACCGACACCCCTTCCGCGAGAAGATTCTGCACCACGCGTTGTATGTCCGAGACTGCAAGGCCGTTCGGGATCAGCTCTTCGACGAGCCCCGGTTGCCGTTCGCGCACTTCCTCGAGCATTTTCATGACCACTGGACGCGTCACCAGCGTCGGTATCTCGCCCCGCACGACTTCCGCGAAATGGGTCATCAGCGCCGTCACTGGATCGATGATGCGCAGGCCGAGCGCGCGCGCTTCGCCAACCAGCGACGGGTCGATCCATGACGCGGGCAGCCCAAAGGCTGGATCACGAGTCTCGATCCCGGCGATAGCGGGGCGCTTCTCGTCTTCGCTGATGGCAAGCATGAGGCCCGGTTGAACCTCAGCGAGCGCGAAGCGCGATCCAAACAACCGGATTTCATATTCCAGCGCGGCCAGGCCGGGACCGTCGGCCACCCGAACCGCCGGAAATCCGATTCCATAGTCCTGTTCATGCAGGCGGCGCAGACTCGCAACCCTGTCCATGATGAGCGGCTCTTCGCTCTTCCATGCCTCGCCAAGATCACTGCCAAGAAAAATCTCGAGCGGCGGCGCAGAGCCGGTCGAGACCATTTCGCCAGCATCTTCGGTCAGCGCAAGCTCGGTCGCCGCTTCCGCCGAGGCGCGCCTTGCCCGGTACCAGCCGAACAGCGACAAGGCGATGATCACGACGATCGGCCATTTCGGCATGCCGGGCAGGAGCAGCAGCACAAGGAGAACACCCGCGACGATCAGCGGAATCCTCGGCACCGACGCGAGTTGCCGGAAGACCTCCGTGCTGAGCTGCTTGTCTGCCGACGAGCGGGTGACGATGATGCCTGTCGCGATCGAGATGATGAGCGCGGGGAGCTGCGTCGCGATGCCGTCGCCGATCGTCAGCAACGAGAAATGCTGGAGCGCTTCGCCCCAGTCCATCCCCATCTGCACGACGCCAACGATCCAGCCGGCGATGATGTTGATGAGCAGGATGATGATGCCAGCGACCGCATCGCCCTTCACGAACTTGCTGGCGCCGTCCATCGCCCCGTAGAAGCTGGCTTCCTTCTCGAGCTCCTCGCGCCTGCGGATCGCCTCCTTCTGGTCGATCAGGCCCATGTTGAGATCGGCGTCGATGCTCATCTGCGCGCCTGGCATCGAATCCAGCGTAAAGCGGGCGGCGACTTCAGAAACGCGCTGAGCGCCCGAGGTCACCACGACATATTGGACGACGACCAGGATCAGGAAGACGACCAGTCCGATCACGAAATTGCCCTGCACCGCAAAGGTGCCGATCGACGCGATCACGTCGCCGGCGCTGCCGCCGGTCAGGATCAGTCGGGTCGCCGCGACGTTGAGGGAGAGCCGGTAGAGCGTTGCGACGAGAAGCAGTGACGGGAAGGTCGAGAACTCGACTGGCTTGCCGACGTAAAAGGTGAGCAGCAGGATCGTCAGGCCGAGCCCGAAATTGCTGATGATCGCCAGATCGAGCATGGCTGGCGGGATCGGCGAAAACAGGATGACGAGGATCAGGATCATCGCTGTCACCAGCGCGAGATCCTTGTTGTTGCGAAGTATCCGGTTGATCATTTCTCGTCCTTGGGGGCGTCAGTCGGCACGACGCCGAGCTTCAAATAAAGCTCGGCCACCGCGTGATAATGGTTCTCGCCGATTTCGTGGCCAGTCTCGCAATCGGCATAGAGTGCGCGCGCGAGTACGGGACTTTCGACAACAGGAATGTGCAGCCGCGCCGCCAGGCGTTTCATCATCTGGGCGTGAAGGTCGCGCGCCTTTGCCCTCACCACGGGGGCGCCCGGTCTGGTACGGTCATAGGCGAGCGCGACCGCGACATGCTCGGGATTGACGATTACCATGTCGGAGCCGGGCAGGGCCCCGAGACCCTTGGAGCGCTTCACGAATTCGGCGTGGAGCTGCTTGCGCTTGCGTTTGATCCGGGGATCGCCCTCGCGTTCCTTGCTCTCGCGCGTCACCTCCCGCCGGCTCATCCGCATCTGCTTGCGGAATTCGCCGCGGGTGAGGACCTGATCGAGAATCGCGAACATGAATGCGAGCACGACGAACGTCCACAGCATCCGCATGCCCGTCGAGCGCATCGTTTCCGCCAGGCGCCCGGCATCGGTCACCGCCATGCCCGCGCCCGAGACTGCCCAGCGGATCAGCAAATAACTGACAGTCGTATAGATTGACATCTTCAGGACGCTCTTCAGCGCTTCCTTGAGGATGCGCATCGAAAACAGGCGCTTGATGCCCTTGGCCGGATTGATGCGGCTGAAATCGGGCTTGAGCGGCTGCGCGCTGAAGACGAGGCCGCGCAGCTGAATGATCTCGAGCAGGATCACGATTGCCGCGATCGTGCCTCCGAACAGGATGACCGGCTGGAGCGCCGGCCAATAAGCGGCGGCGACGGTGCTGATCGCCTGGTGGGGATCATTTGCGTTGGAAATGCCGGCAGCGAGCGCGCGGCGCATCATCTGGGCAAGGTGGCCGATCGTCGCCGAGCCGGCGATGCTGATAAATCCGGCCAGTGCAAGCAGCCCGGCGAAGAAGCTCAGATCGATGCCGCGCGCGACCGATCCCTTTTCGCGAGCGCGGCTGAGCTTGAAGGGAGTCGCCTCCTCGCTTTTGTTCTGTTCCTGGCTTGCCTCGGCCATGTCAGATCAGCCGGGGCGCGGTTTCAAGCGCGTAGCGGAGCATCCGCAGGAACAATGCGCCCGAAAGCGATATCGCGACCGGCAGCACCGCGAGGGTAGTCATCGCCTTCACCTGGAAGCCGAGCAGCATCACGTTCATCTGCGGCAATGTGCGTGACATGAAGGAGATGGCCAGGTCTGCGAGAAACAGCGCGAGAATGATCAGTCCGCCAAGCCCGAACGCCATCACGAAGACGGCCGAGATATAGCCGCTCAGAATCGTGATATCGCTGCCGATCGCCGCGCTGCCGAGCGGCACGCGCTCAAGCGATTCCGACCAGATGGCCAGAAGATCGGCAGGACCGTTCGTCGCGAAGAATACAGCGCCGGCGCCATAGGCGAACAGGGTGCCAACGAGCGGCAGCTGGGTGCGCGTTGCCGGATCGATCAGCATCGCCATGCCGAATCCCGCCTGCACGTCGATCGTGCGCCCGGCCGTCAAAAGAGCGGCAAAAGCGAGCTGGAGCGAAAGCGACAGGGCTATGCCCAGGAACAATTCCCCGATTGCGGTGAGGAAGAGCCCCTTCGACTGGAAATCCCCCTGCCAGCTCTGCAACGGGTGACTGGAGACCAGCCACGCGGCGAGCGCAATCGCGAGCGTGACACGCACGGTGGTTGGAACCCGCATCAGCGTGAACGGCGAAGCGAAGGCAAGCGTCGGCGCGATCCGCAGGCTCACCAGCAGGATAGCGATCGCCTTCTGCGTCAATTCGTCCATCAGCTGGGGATCAGCTGGCGAGCGTGGGAATCAGGAGATAGAGCGAGCTCGCGAACTGCGTGACCCGGCCCATCATCCAGGGGCCGATGGCAATCAGTAGAAAGGCAGCGACAAGGATTTTGGGTACGTAGCTTAAAGTGATTTCCTGCAGCTGCGTCGTCACCTGAAACACGCTGATCAGGATGCCGACCAGCAATGTTGCGATGAGGACAGGACCAGCCACGAGCAGGCTCGTCCAGAGCATGCCGTTCAGAAAACCCAGTGCGCGATCGGCGCCCATTCCGTACCCCCGAGGGCGATATCAGTGCTGCCGCGCAGCATCGACTCGCCGATGTTATTGCCCCAGTCTCAAATCTAGACACATCGCGCTGAGAGGCAACGTTAATTACTCGCTCGCCAACCATCGAATCAGCCGAAATGACTGTTCTGTATCCGCCGCACGACAAATGCCGGCATCCCGGTGAGCAAAGCTGAGGCGGGCCGGTCCGCAATCACCGTGCTGTAATATGGCGGGGCCGATTTCGGACGGGGAAGAATGGTGCCGCTTACAGGACTCGAACCTGTGACCCCCGCATTACGAATGCGATGCTCTACCAACTGAGCTAAAGCGGCGTTTCCCCGCTTCGCCCGTGGATGGGCGAACGCGAAGGCGCGGCGCTTATCAGCTAGGTCGGCGGCTGACAAGCGCGCACAATCCCCAGTCGCCAGGCGCCCCGCCTTTACGCATCGTTTACCACGCACGGTGCAGAACGCTTAGGTAACGGGCGTCGACGCCCAAACAGGGTAGCTTTGCATGGATCACGCGCGCGCTTTCGGGGACGATCGGACCGGCGATGATCTCGATACGGCAGAGACCGGCGTCGAGGACGCCCGCCTCGATATCACCACCGACGAGCGGCGCATGCATGTGCAGGCCTATAACCACTGGGTGTCGCTGCTGCATGAGCGGCCCTACCCTTCGCTGGCCGATCTCGACCCGGCGAATATCACCGATTTCGGCCCGTACAGCGTGCTGCTCGATTTCTCGAAGGGGATCGAGAACCCGGCGATCGCCTATCTCGGCCGCGCCTTGCGTGAGGAGTGCCAGCACGACTTCTCGGTAACGCATATCGCGCAGGTGCCGAGTCGCTCGCTGCTGTCGCGGCTGACCGACCATTATCTGCAAATCATCGCGAACCGCGCGCCGATCGGCTTCGAGGCCGAGTTCCTGAGCACGCGCGGGCACAATACCCTGTACCGCGGCATCCTGATGCCCTTCTCGTCCGACGAGGACAAGATCGACTTCATCTACGGCGTGATCAACTGGAAGGAGCTGGTCGACGCAGCGACTCAGGCGAAGCTTGACGGCGAGGTCGACGCAGCCGTGCGCACCACGCCCAAGCTCGTCGTGGCGGCGCCCGCCTGGGCCGACGGCCCGCACGCAGCGCTCGAGATCGACCATGAGGACGAGCTGCCCGAGGACGAGGCCGGCGACGAGAGGGTCTTTGCCCAGGTAGACGAGGCCGACACCTATGTGCTGAGCGAAGTGCACGGCGACGTGGACGATGCCGACGGGCCGCACGAGGAGATCGTCGCGGCGGTGTCGCGGCCGGCGGGGAGCCTGACCGACCAGCTGATGCTCGCGCAGCAGACCGCGGCCGCGGTGCGCGCGGCGGACAGCCGCACCCGCACGACTCTGTACCGCGCGCTTGCCCGCGCGCACGACTTCGCCGCGGCAGCCGATGCCGACCCGGCCGCCTATGAGGCGCTGCTCGACCATGCCGGCATCACGCTGCAGCTGCGCGCGCCGATGACGCCGATCGTGAAGCTCGTGTTCGGCGCCGATTACGACAAGACCCGGCTGACCGAATATGCCGCGGTGCTCTCCCATGCGCGGCGCATCGGCGTCGGCCGGGGGCAGCTGAACGACTTTCTCGAGGGCTATGAGGGCGGCATCAAGGGTGTCGTGAAGGCCGAGCGCGCCGCGAAGCTCACCAATGCGGCGCATGCCCACCGCCCCGAGAACCTGGCGGCGGCGATGGACGAGATGCCGGTGCTGGCCGAGGTGCAGATCGACACCGGGCTCGACACCGGAGACTATGTGGTGCTGCTCGCCCGTGTAGTGGACGGCGGCACGCTCGACGTGGTCGTGGCGATCGGCGACGATGCGGCGCTAACCCAGCGCGTGATGCGCCAGGCGGTCGCCCCCTAAGCCATAACGCTCGCCGCACTTCACGCGCGCGGCCCCTCCCCCGATGCACCGGCGCCGACCGGATTGACGATGTCGGCGGGATAGGTGCCGTGGCCTTCGATGACGCGGTCGCCTTCGAACTTCAGTACCTCGCTCACCCGGACCTGCTTCTGGTTCACATAGCCGATGACCAGGCAATCGACGCCGACGAACACTGCCTCCAGCGTGAAGTGAAGATCGGGCACGCGGGCGAGGCCGGCTTGCCAATAGTTGCGGATCGCCTGCTTGCCCGCGACCCGGCCGCCGCTTTCGGGAAGGAGGAGCGCGGCGAAGGGTGAGGTGAAGGTGGCGTTATCGTGGAAATGGCTGAGCACCGCCTCGACATCATGGGCGTTCCAGGCGGCGAGCCAGGCGGCGACGAAGCGTTCCGGATCGATGTTCATGGCGATCTCCAGTGAAGGGGAAGTCATGGTGTGTGGCGCGTGCGGCGGGGCGCGGGACAGCATAGTGTATCCGGCGGCGGGTTGAATCACCCCCCGCCCCCCCATCACTCCCGATGCGGCAGCCAGGCTTCGGCGCCGCGGGCGAGGGCGTCGACTTCTTCGGGGGTCAGCACATATTCCGGGTGATAGTCCAGGCCGAGGCTCTGGATATCGGCGGTCTTTGCGATCATCAGGCGGCTGTCCAGGGCGAACTCGCGCGCCACCAGGGCCTCGAGCTCATAAGCCGCGCCGGGCGAGCGGGCGGTGACGATGAGGGTTATGTCGGCCAGATAATCCCCGATGGCGACCCACATATGGCCATCCCAATCGAGATCGTCACGCAGGAACGGCATGACCTCGTCGCCGCACGACCCGGCCTCCCCGAAGACCCGGGCACCGTCCGCATAGAGCTTTCCGGCGACCAGATAGGCCGGCTCAGCCACCGCCGAGCGGAGCGCGACCGCATAAAGGGCGCTCATGGCGCAGCAGGCGCGCGGGACCGGGGGGAAGCCGAGCATCAGATCCAGCCCGACCTTCGCCAGCACCGCGCGGTTGGCGCGCGTCAGGGTGCTGGAGGCGAAAGCGGTCGCGGCTTCGGGGGAGTGGGTTGCGGCGATCAGCTCGGGAAGGGTGGGCAGCTCAGCAAGATTGGGCAGCTCGGGAAGGGCTGGCAGCTCAGGACGAGCGGGAAGGACTCGGAGGTTTGGCATCGGATGCCGTAGGGGTAACCGATCACGCGGCGGGGTCAAGATTTGCCCATGCCGGCGGCTTCGGCATGGCGTATTTGATCCGGCCACCCTCACGCGAAAGGACGAGCTGGCGGCGTGATCGGCTATTGTCGATCAGCACCACCCGGTCAGCGATTTCCATCGCCTCGCCGAGATGACCCAGACTGCGATCGAAGCGCCTGATCAGATCAGCGAAGGGCACATCATGGCCGCCCCGGCTGACCCGCTCGCGAACCCGCGCGATCGAGTTCTGGACGTCTCGCAAGCCGATATAGACAAGACTCACCTTGAATCCGCCGCTCCGCGCCGCGCGCATCAGATCGAGTTCACTGCGCCCGGTCAGCGTCGTTTCGATCGCGAAGCTTTTTCCCGCAGCGAGCAATTCTTGTCGCCGGTGCAGGGCAATTCGCCCGGCTTGCAGGATTTTCGCGCCCCCACTCAGATGCGGCGGCAGCGTCTGCGCGATAACATCTGGATTGACGACGGGAATCCGCCCCGCCACATGACGATCAACGATGGTGGTCTTTCCGGCCCCGTTCGGGCCAGCGAACACCCAAAGCTGCCGGGTCACGCAGCGGCTTGGAAGCGATGCTCGCCTTCGCGATCAAAACGAACCAGCTCACGGCGGCCGTCAGGATATTCCTTGATCACGGCGCCGGCAGGCGTGTCGTCTTCGCTGTAATAGATCGGGAAACCCGCTGCGAGATGCTCGCGCGCGGCGGCGCCATCATCGTTACGCGAAGCTGCCTCGATCGCTGGCAGCAGATCGGCGTCGGCATCGATCGGGTGTTTCAAACGGGTTGCCATGACCAGAACTATAGCGTGAATTGGGCGCGACGTCATCCTGGAAGGGATAATCCTTTCGAATCCGAAGCGCGTGATCAGGTGCGCCGGCACTAGGCCGATCCCGGCAAGTTCGACGGCTACGCCAGACGTACCGAAGCCCCTACCCTTCAACGATCTCGCTGATCTGCACGATGGGCGTGATGTCCGTATAGTTGGCAACGTCCGCGGCGATCTCAGCGCGGTGGGCACCGAACGCAGCCTGGAATGCCTCCAGCGTCGGCGCGTAGATGTGGCACGCAGCGACGAACGCCGGCGCGCTCCCAGGTTCGCGACCGCCGAGACCCTTGTCGATCTCGTAGCGCAGGCAGGCATCGCCGAGCCGTTCCTGGATCAGCGGCATATGGCTGGTGCGGTAATAGTCGTGATCGAACCGCGAGCCGCCATCGGCCGGATAATAGACGCTCATCTTGATCATGCTCGAGCTCCTGCCTGAACCGCTCAAGGGTTCAACCTGAAGGAGAGTGATGGAGGACGCAAGCTTGCGGACCACAATGGCGGCCGGACTGGGCAGGGGCGCTGCGCACGGGTAGCATGGCGCGTGTCCAACGATCGCGCGAGAGGGGTTTCATGAAGGGCATCGCAGAGAGGATTGCCGGCGTGGCGATGGGAGCAGCCCTGCTCGCTTCGTGCGCCACCCCCACCTCCAACCACGCGCCAGGCAACAGCGCGGCGCCTGCTGCAAGCCTCGCGGGGCTGCGCCTGGAAGTGCCCTGTGCGAATCCGAAGTTCAACCAGGACACTGAATGCCACTGGGACCAGAGCCTGCTGCAGACCGCCGATCCTCAATGGAAACTCAAGCGCGAGATCGTGCGGACTTTTGGCGGCAAGCCCGGGACGACCTACCAGGTAACCCTGCATGTGCGCGGCGTGGTCGAGCCCAAGAACTTCACGGGGGGCATTGTTCAGTTCGAGCACTTCCAGACAGGTGGCACGCCGGTCAAGAACGACTATAATTTCTACAGCCTGCACGTCTCGGACCCCGAAGCGACGTACACCTTCAATCGCAACGAGGAGAAGGTGGGTCACTACATTTTTCCCATCGACTATCGCGTGACGATTCCGATTCGCGGCGGCGCGACGGTGACGATGGGCGCGTACGACTCCAATGACGTGGCGATCGCCAACCACAAACATTTCGTGGTGCCCGGCGTGCCGCCGGCACCTGCGCCTTTCGACGGGCAGTTCTTCCAGCTCGATGTGGAGTCGGTGAAGGCCGCCCGCTAGGGCGGAGCAGGTTAACAGTGCAGAGGCACTCGCACCCGCCAGGCGAGCAAGTGCTTTAGGGACACTTGGTGAACTGCCCTTTCTTCGGCCCAGACGCGAAATGGCACTTGCCATTCTTATCTTTGGTAACGCCGCCGGAAGCGGCCGCAGCTGGTGGGCATTTTATGAACCGCTTTGTCTTCGGGTCTTTGCATTGCGTGGCGGCGGTCACCGGGGCGGCGACGAGCGAAGCGGCTGCGAGGGCGAGCGACAAGCGAAGCATGGCAGTTCCTCTCTGTTACGAAGGTCCACAATGACCTGACCGACACTTAATTCAAGCAGGATTTGGGGTGTGTCGGCCTTGCGCGCTTCTTCGTGTGACGGCACATTCCTGGCATGTGCAACCTCTACAACCTCAAGGTCTCGCGTGCCGAATATCTGGACTATTTCAAAGCCAGTGACGATTTCCGCAACGAGCTGACCGTCGAGAAGGACTACGCCGCGCCCGGTAAGCCTGGCTATGTCATCCGCGAGCAGGATGGCATCCGCGTGTTGAGCACGATGAAATGGGGCTTCCCCACGCGCAAGGAGCGCAAGCGCCCCGCGCGCGAGGGCGAGATGCCTTATCTATATGACTGGTGGACCAACTGCCGGAACCTCGGCAACAATATGTGGAAGCCTTGGCTACTGAAGCCGGAGCATCGCTGCCTCGTCCCCTTCTCCCGCTTCGCCGAGCCCAAGGCGGCGGCTGACCGGAGCGGCCAGGGTGATCTCAACTGGTGGTTCACGGTCGGG
Organism: Sphingomonas sp. P3_C5; assembly: GCF_056402635.1. Classification (NCBI taxonomy): domain Bacteria; kingdom Pseudomonadati; phylum Pseudomonadota; class Alphaproteobacteria; order Sphingomonadales; family Sphingomonadaceae; genus Sphingomonas; species Sphingomonas sp. P3_C5. The sequence goes on along the minus strand of NZ_JBFUHA010000001.1, from coordinate 1,211,526 downwards.
GACCAGCCGGAGCCATGCTTTGCCGGCGTGTGGAAGGTCGATCAGGATCATGACCGGGTTTATGCCTTCTGCACCACCGAGCCGAACCCGCTCGTCGCGCCGAAGCATCCCAAGGCAATGCCGGTGATCCTGTTGAGGGAGGACCATGATCGCTGGCTTAACGGCTCCATGGCGGACGTGCTGGAATTACAGGCCGGGTATCCGTCTCAGTTGATGACAGTTGTCTGAGGCTGGCCAACACGAGAACCAAGCGCAGTCCTGAGCCAACTGACGCCGGCTTTCTCCTGCACGACGCGAAACTCCCTCGCCCAGGTCTCGGTTCTTTTTGCAATGCGCTCCGACCAGATGCGGAAATCGCGCGGTGTCTTGAGATGCGAGTCATTGTCCAGAATCGCGGCGAGGCCCATCGTGAACAGATCGACGACGTCGTCAGCGGTCGCCTCGCCTCCCGGCGCACCGTCCGCCAGCGAATCGAACAGCGCCGGCAACAGCGCATCGAGGATTTCCATCTTGTATTCGCTCGATACTTTCATCTCGTCACTCCTCGTCATGACCGAAAGCGATTGACCGCCCGCTTCCATTCCCCCTCGTTCGGGAAGGGCAGCCCATGATCGTCGGCCTTGTCCTCGACCAGCTCGATCCTTGCCCGCTTGATCCGCTTGCCCACCCGTGCCCCGCATTGGCGGCACCAGAAACGCTGCGGCGCGCTGCGCAAATCGTCGTCCCAATGTCTCTTCCGAAACAGCTCCCAGAGCTGGTGCGGATCGAACACCGAACTGTGACCGCACGCGCCGCACGTTACCTTCAGCTGATAATGCCAGGCGGCCGCTTCGAAGATATGCGTCGCGACCTTGAGGCCATTTTTGTAGCGCACCACGCCGCTTCATCCCGGCAAAATGATCGTCACTTCAGTGCCCCGCTTTTTTCGTCAGGCCTCCGTTACCGCCGAATCGGTTGAATGGAACAATACAAGAACATAGATAGCCTGTCCAATCCCCTATGGCATTGCGATGTTGGAATTTTATCGCTTCCCTAAGCCGAACCCCGATTCGGAGAAGCGATGTGCGGCAAGTCAACGAAGCTGAGCTGGTCTGGAACGTGAAGTTCGCCCTGCGAGCCGTGTCGGCAGGGTATCGCAATGATTTCAAGTCAGCGGAGCAGGCGGTGCGGGACCGCGCGGAGCATGGCATCGCGGCGCGGATCGTAGCGCAGCTTCGCCGCTATGAAATCCTGAGCGATACCGAAGTGCCCGAAGGCTCCGACCTGTTTTCGCGGGCGGCGTTCGGGCGTTCAGATCAGACGATGCTTGGGAATGGGGAGTGAGGGTGGCAGTGACCGTGCGGCTAGGGCGGTTTAAAATTTAGGGGTAATCGCACCCGTCACCGTTATCCCGTTATCCTTGCCTTGCGTTATCCCTTGTTTCGCGGTCCTTTGTTCAAGCCTTAGAACAGTCGTCGAGTATAATTCTCTTGGTTTCACCGGTTGCCGATTCAATCCTTCTGCCCGAAAATATAAGCTCCTTATCCGATGCTACGTTAGCTCCGTGAAGGGACCAAGTGAGCCACCCCTTATTTTTTTCGTCGAACCCGTCGGCTTTCCGAACAGGAATGATCTTCTTTAGAGATTTTATATATGCTCGTCCGTTGCCTGTCTGCGTATTGAAGCGGGTCATATTTCCTCTAAACTCCTGAGAGTTCGGATTTTCTTCACGCGTGTGGACCCAAGCACTAGTCTCCTTATCAAACAGGAGCAATGTTGAACGCGGGCGCTCTAGTGAAACGACAACCTCTTGATTGTCGATAGAGCGATGCGCCTGTTGTAAGCTTCCCTCGAGCTTCTCGCCTAGCTCGTCGAAGAAAGGTTCGTCATCGATCAACCTTTGCTGGACGTATGACGTCTGAGCCGCGGCGTCCAAGTCCCCCGTTGCCCTAGCAAGCGCAACTCTCGTGAAGTCATAGAACGCTTCGGCATTGAGCGGACCAGTTTTTGGTTTTCGGTGCAGCTTTGCAACTATATCGAATAGTATACTTCCTCGACGAGGCGATCCGAAGGAAAGGGTCCCACCTTTGAGGGCGGTCGCCCTCATCACAGTTTCGTCATTGAGGTAAGCGTGCGTTACCAGTTGCAGCGCTCGCGCAAACCCATGGAAGGACGCAGACCCGTCATAGAGATCTAGGCCATCCTTATCGACCTCTTCCCCTTTGAACCTCAGTTTGAACGCGAATTGCTGCTCCAAGATGGCCCCCGATCCTTTGAATTTGAAATGCTCTCTCGAATATCGATAAAGGTCAATCACAGATGCATTCAGTACGGGTGATTCCTAATTCCCTCCTTTGAGCGAGAACTTACCATGATACTGGCGTCCAGTTCCCATCTATTTACGTGCTTTTGCATAAAATCTGAAGGCGGTATCGGCACCGCGTTTGCATACAAGTCTGGGGATAGAACGCATTTCCTCACAGCCCAGCACGTGCTCGGAGGCTCAGTTGCTGGCGGTTATGTCTTTTTCAAAACTCCCAGGGATTGGGAACGATTTGAGCTTACTGGCACCACCTCTCACCCGGACGGTTACGATGCGGCGACATTTGGCGTCGCCGGAATCCAAGTTGCCGTTGACCACCAATTTTCCCATCCTGACGATCCGAAATTGGCGCTCGGACAGGAGGTGAAGTTCACCGGTTTCCCGCATGGCCTCGAGAACACGGCAGCTAGCCCCACAGGTTACAGCACACCTCTCGTAAGGACCGCATTTTTCAGCGGCGTAATTACGGAACCTGCGAACGGGCGTTCTATGTTGATATTGGATGGCCTAAATAATCCCGGATATTCAGGGGGACCCATTTGGGCGCCCGGCACCGACAGCGCTAACCCTTCATTGCTAGGACTCATCTCCGGCTACAGGATAGAAGAGCGAGGTAAGAGCTTGGTTTACGAGCAGGTGCCCGGTGACATAGAACGTCCTATCAATGGAATGTTCGTAAAGCCGAACAGCGGGATGATCCACGCCATTGCCTACGCTGATCTCAAAGAATTAATAGCCACATCAAACGATGCGAACTACCCCAAATGACATTTGAATATGAACTAAGGGGCCATCACAGAAACAAGCTAGCAGGAACTCTCAGCTAGTCCTGCCCTTCTGCCGCTTGCACCTCGTGCAACGCCGCTTTTCCTTCATCAAAGGTGACTATTGAGTCAGGCAACCCAATGAGGAGTAAAGGACACGGGTTTCCGACACCGCGATGAATTCGGTCCTCGAGCTTTCGCCAGTGGGTAGTTGCTTCACCAAATTTGTCAGAAACAAACTTGTCGATAAACGCGTCGTGAAAGCCAACAGGGTTCTTCGCGCGATTCATCCGCATCGCGATCGCAGCTCGCTGTCGGGAGGTCGGTTCGTAGCCCCACTCCCTTAGCCCGTCGAGATTTTCGATTTTGCGTTCTTCGAGGAAGCGTCGCACCATCGAACGCATATTTTCGTGGAGCGAGCGGCCCCTGGTCACAATCACTCCGACAGAAATTGCCCCATCGGCATGAAGCCGTTTGTAATTCTCTAAGTCCCGATCGTAGAAGGGATCTTTGTTATTCCACTCTATCTCAAGCGCGACCCGTTCTCCGCTGGGGAATTCACGGACGTGGTCGACTTCATGTGACTGGCTTTCTCGCGGCACACCATTGATGCGCTTCTCAACCACGAAGGTAGTTTTGAGCCATTTCAAATCCGCCAACGCCCTCCGTAGCCGCTGAGTGCCCTTCGCCTCTCCGCCTCCGCCAGCAATGATCTCCTCGATAGGGATTGTTGTGGCCGCGAGGGCCATTTCCAGCTCTCCGATGGCCTCGGGGAAATCCACGCTCAAGATCGCTTGTGCGTGCGACTGAAATTCAACCTGGAAATCGCGCTTTAGAAGTTCTTCGAACATCTCACCCCTATCTGAGCTCGACCTATCGTCAGTGGCAATGTCCGTCAAATCCGATACCTAGGGGAACGACGCTGCAGACGGGGGCTTGTTTGAAGATCGCGCAAATCTATTCACACCTCAATGGTTTGGAATTTCTGGAGGCACGCCGGCCCGTCCTTTGGACGGAGATAAAGGACGTGATCGCCGGGGTTGATGCTGCAAAATGCCGTACAAAGATATCGAAGGAGGCGCGCACGCGAGACAAAGTCCTCTATGCGCCCAAATTGCTCAACAAGGCCTTTGAGGCTGGCTTCCACCCGCGCGGCTGGACAGCTGTCACGACCCCCTACTGGGTGTGTTCAAGCGCCGCAGTGAATCGGCGGATTGTTGAAATGGCGCCAACAGATCAGAAAGCTGAGATCGAGGCTGCTGGGCTTAAAGCTATACCCTCCAAGAACCAGACCGACTTCGTAAAGGACCGGGTCGCTGTTGAGGTCCAGTTCGGTAAATACGCCTTTATCGCTTACGATCTCTTCGTGAAGCATATGGCGTTCTATATCGCAGGCCGCATAGACGTTGGCATCGAAGTTATACCAATGAAGAACCTCCAGAATGACATGTCATCCGGTCCAGGATATTACGAAGGTGAGCTCTTCAATCTCGTCCGGGAGGGCCGCGGCGTGCCACCCGTCCCGCTTGTTCTGATCGGCGTGGAGCCGTGAGGTCAGGCGGCCGCTTTCCGCTCACTATGCCAATCCAAGGTATTGAACCATTCCGACACGACAAGGCCGCCTAAGATTGGCAACGCATATTTCTCCAGCTTGCTGCGGCCAATCAGCCTGCGTTCGCCGCTTGATCCGCTCGCGACAGCCAGCACATAGGCTTTGACCCTCGGCACGTCATCTTCATCCAAGCTATCGGACAAGCGGGTTTGGAATTCCTCTGCCAGCGAACCAAGACAGTCGACTACTTCATAAGGGCCCGTGCCCTCCTGCTTATGAGACCAAGCTTGTTGCAAGGAAGAGGGATTTGTCCTGCCCAGCAGTGCTGAGGCTTTAGCGAGTTCCCCTCTCATAGAGTCTATAGCGGTCGCTAAGACCGGATTGCGCTTCAAGTCGCGGATGATATCGCCTTCGAGTTCGACCTCACGCACGTCTTGGGACGAACCAAAAAAGAAGCGGACCCGCCATTCCTGATCAAGAGAGCCCGTGCTGTTGGTCAGCTCGAATCGCATGCCGCTCTTGAATCGTAGACCAGGCAGCGCCGCCCGGAAGCTCCTCGTCGCAGGATAGGTCCTGCCTTCGCGGTCAGGTAACGTGACCGGGGCTGTTGCCTCTGGCAAGGAAAGGCGTGCCCCTGCACCCGCGAACCCTTTGAAATCTTCGGCTGAGTGCCCTTGAGCCGCCATTGCGAGCAGATAAGGGAAAGTTGGCGGGATGGCGTTACCGATCATCTTTGCCTTTTCAGCAAAAGACCGCGCATAGAACTGATAGGTTATCGGAAAGCCTTGGATACAGGCCCGCTCACGGATTGTAAGCCGCCGAAAAGACTCGGGGGCGTTTGGATCGGCAATGACGATGCTTTCGCGTGAAACCCGGGTACAAGTGGCGGTAACTGTTCGAGAGGGCTGAATCAGAGAATCTGGGAACGCCATATTGTTATAGACCGGATGAAATTCCTTCGCCTCACGGTTCATCCTGAGTTCTTCAGGGTTGAGTGCCGGCTCAACCTCCATCTCGGTGAGTTTGGCGGCATCTAGCTCAACGCCCCAAACTGGATCTTTCACTGTACCGGCCTTCGACAACGCCGTGAGGACATCGCCCAACGTTCGCTTGGGAAGGTGGGGCTGATAAGCGCGGACAAGCTCAAGCGAAATGTTGGTCGCAATGCAGCGGCGGCGCGCCTGTGGCGTTCCATAATCCGAAAAATCAATGACTTCGATTGTGGGCATGAGCCGACGGAAGCGATAGAGAACATGATTGGGATCAGCAAACCCAGCCCGGAGAACCTCGGCCACCCGGGGGACATTTTCCATCGCCCAGAATCGCGGTTTGACCCGCTCAACAACCTCGAAGAAGCGGACGAGATCTTTCAATCCTTCGACGATATCACCACTTCCGCCGCGGTTTGCGTAAGAGAATTCGGTGCAAGGCGGACTCCCAACGACGATATCAATTTTGTCTGGAAGCTTATTTAGGTCGAGCTCGCGAATGTTAGTGGGCTCGAACACGCTACCGTGATTACCTGCGTGGGTCGCTATTGCTGGCTTCCACCACTCATAGGACGCCACAACCTCGACACCAGCGAGACGCAGTCCCAGGCTCCATCCACCAATTCCGGCGTAGAGGTCGATAGCCCGCATATAATCCCATCCCTTGCCTGAGCGCGAGAACATTCCGAGATCAAAGCATACCGATTATCGTCGGTAAGACAAGATCCAAGATTGCCATCTGAGATTTTTTTTACGCTGGCCTTTGGCCCTGCCTGGAATGCCGCGGCCTCGCGGTGAGCCCGCCTGAAGGCCAACAACACATGGGTATCGAGAAGATATATTAATCGAGATCAAAGTCGAAGGGGCGCGCCAGTTCACGCGATCGGGCGAATTCGACATCGAAATCATATTCGGAGCCGCCGGATTGGGCGAGCGCTGCAGCGACGCTTTTTCCCATGCCTGCGAGACGATTATATTCAGCCATCGTCAGCAGCACATAGGCGGGTTGGCCATGATCGGTGATGAACACCGGTCCACGGTCAGCCCGCCGCTTGGCGCCGGGTGTATCCTGGTCGAACTCGCGACTTGTGATGGTCGTTATTCCCATTGTTCGCTCCCTTCGCAGATGTTTATCTACTTAGGTCGGGGAGGACGATCGCTAAATCTGGCAGCCCTGCCCGGCCTGGCCTCGAAATCCCGAATTGCGCCGTCGCTGGCCATGAGCGGCCTGTCGCTTTTGCGTTGATCCAAACCTGGTCCGGATCAGACGGAATTCCGGTGACAGTCCACGTACATTACAGTTAAAGTACTGAGTTATAACAATAATATGCCACATCCTCATCGCCAAAACTGCCAGCACCCCCCTGACATTCCCAACATCGCACCTTGATTCAACCCTAAGCCCACCGCCGCTATTCCGGCGCCATGATTTACGAACCCGAATATGCCGAACAGGCCAGCCGCCTCTGCCAGCTTGGCGCCACCGACGAAGAGCTCGCCGAGCATTTCAAGGTGTGCGTCCGCACCATATATCGCTGGCGCAACACCCATGAGGAGTTCGCCCTCGCCGTCGTCGCCGGCAAGGAGCACGCAGACGCCCGCGTCGAACGCGCGCTCTATTCCCGCGCCGTCGGCTGCAGCGTCGAGCGCGTGAAGATCTTCAAGCACGCCGCAGATCCCGATCCCGTCTACGCGCCCTATCGGCTCCATCTCCCGCCCGATGCCAACGCCGCCCTGCAATGGCTCCGCGCCCGCCATCCCAGGAAATGGCGGAATACCGAGGAGGAGAAGGAAGATACGGGCCTCGTCGCGATGATCGAGCGGGCGCTCGCGCGCGCCGATGATGGTCCGCCCCATTTGTCCGTTCTGCGTGGCGGCAAGCCTCCGGGCGGCACCCCCCGGCCCGTCGCCGCGCCGGTCCCCGCCCCGGTTTACGTCAAGGCGCATCTGCGATCGTCGCGCCATGGGTGAGGCCACCGCCCACCAGCGCCTGGTCGATCGCATCATGAAACACCAGCACGATCCCCTTGGCTATGCCCGGCTCGCCTTCCCCTGGGGCGAAGGCGTGCTGCGCCACGTCTCCGGCCCGCGCGCCTGGCAACAGGAGGTGATGGCGGCGATCGGCACGCATCTCGGCAATCCCGAAACGCGCTTCACGCCGTGCCGGATCGCGCGCGCATCCGGCCACGGGATCGGGAAATCGGCGCTGATCGCGATGCTGGTCAAATGGGGGCTCGATACGGAGATGGACACCCGCATCGTGATCACCGCCAATACCGAGAGCCAGTTGCTGACCAAGACGGCGCCCGAGATCGCGAAATGGCATGGGATGTCGGCGACGAAGCAGTGGTTTCGCGCGACGGCGACTGCGCTCGTCTCCACCGCGGCGGGGCATGAGCGGGGGTGGCGGGCGGATCTCGTCACCTGGGGCATTTCCAATACCGAGGCTTTTGCCGGGCTGCATAATCAGGGGAAGCGGATCATCCTGGTGTTCGACGAGGCATCGGGGATCGCGGACAAGGTCTGGGAGGTGGCGCTGGGGGCGCTGACCGATGAGGAGACCGAGATCATCTTCCTCGCCTTCGGCAATCCGACGCTCAATACGGGCGCGTTTCGGGAGTGTTTCGGGAAGCACCGCGCTCTGTGGAATGCGGCGCAGATCGACAGCCGGACGGTGGAGGGGACCAACAAGGCGTATCTGGACGAGCTGGTCGCGACGTACGGCGAGGACAGCGATGTGGTGCGGGTGCGGGTGCGGGGGCAGTTCCCCTCGAGCAGCTCGCGCCAGTTCATTGGCTCTGCCGAGATCGATGCGGCGCGGGTGCGGGAGGCCTGGCCGCTGATCAGCGACCCGATCATCTTCGGGCTGGATTGCGCACGGTTCGGCAATGACCATTCGACGCTGGCGATCCGCCATGGGCGCGATGCGCGGTCCCGGCCGTGGAAACGGTGGCACAAGATGGATGCGATGACTTTGGCGGGCGATGTGGCGTTGCAGGCGCAGCTGCACTGCCCCGATGCGATCTTCGTCGATGCGGGGAATATCGGGGCGGCGGTGATCGACCGGCTGCGGCAGCTGGGCGTGCCGAACGTGCATGAAGTGTGGTTCGGCGGGGCCGGGCGCGAGGCGATCTGGGCGGGCGAGATGCGGGTGAAGACCGCCAACAAAAGGTCCGAGATGTGGACGAATATGCGGGGGTGGCTTGGGGGCGGGGCCATTCCCGACGACGAGGCGCTGGCGGCCGATCTGGCGGGGGTGGAATATGGCTATGCGGCGGACCAGGTTTCGATATTGCTGGAGAAGAAGGAGCATATGAAGGCGCGCGGACTCGCCTCGCCGGATGATGCGGATGCGCTGGCTTTGACCTTTGCCGAGGCGGTGATGCCGCGGGCGGTGGAGGCTTATGTGCATCCCTCACGGGTGGAGCCGGTGCGGCGGCCGGTCGAGGAGAGTGATGATGACTGGTACCGGCAGATATTGGAGGAGCATCGTCGGGGGGATTGAGGGGGCGCTTTTCCCTCTCCCCTTGTGGGAGAGGGAGGGAGGAGCGCAGCGACGGAAGGGTGAGGGGGAGTGAGGTTCGGCAGCACTAATCCAATAAGAGTCCCCCTCACCCTTCCCAAGCTTCGCTTGGGCCCCTTCCCTCTCCCACAAGGGGAGAGGGAGAAAGAAGGCCTCGCCCCTTCCCGCTCTCCCTCTTCTCGCGTATCGGGGGAATAACTCAGAGTTAAAAAGGGACGGACATGGCGGGAGCGGGGACAAGTCGGCGGGGCGTGTTGGTAGGCGCGGGGCTGATCGGGCTTGCGGCCGGGGCGCCTGCGCTCGGCAAGCGCAAGGCCGCGCCGTTGCTGGCGCCGCGGCCGCCGATGGGGTGGAACAGCTGGAATTCCTTCGCGACCACCATCAACGAGGCTCAGGCTCTGGAGGTCGCCAGCATTCAGGCCGCGAAGCTGCTGCCGGCGGGCTATGATGTCTTCACGATCGACATCCAATGGTATGAGGACAAGGCGACGGGCTATGCCTATAGCGAGGCGCCCGAGCCGAGCATGGATGGTTTCGGGCGGCTGATCCCCGGGCCGAACCGCTTTCCGTCGAGTGCCGGGGGCAAGGGGTTTCGGCCGATCGCAGACAAGGTCCATGCGATGGGGCTGAAGTTCGGCGTGCATCTGATGCGCGGCATCCCGCGCGCGGCGGTGGCGCGGAATTTGCCGATTCTGGGCACGTCGCTGCACGCGAAGGATATCGCGAACACAGCGAGCACCTGCCCGTGGAACCCGGATATGTACGGCGTCGACATGACGAAGCCGGGGGCGCAGGCCTATTTCGACAGCGTGTTCGCGCTGTTCGCGAGCTGGGGCGTCGATTTCGTCAAGATGGACGATATGAGCCGGCCTTATGACGCGCATCTGCCCGAGATCGAGGCGGCGCACCATGCCATCCAGCATAGCGGGCGGCCGATGATCCTGAGCCTGTCGCCGGGCGAGACGCCGGTCGCGCGGGGGCCGCATGTGCGCGAGTTTGCGCAGATGTGGCGGATCAGCGACGATTTCTGGGACGAGTGGCGATTGCTCAAGGAGCAGTTCGTGCGGCTGGAGAACTGGAACCAGTATCGCCGGCCGGGCGCCTGGCCTGATGCGGACATGCTGCCGCTCGGCCGCCTGGCGCTCGACAGCCGTGACACGAAGTTCACGGCGGACGAGCAGCGGACGTTGATGACCTTGTGGAGCATCGCGCGGGCGCCGCTGATCATGGGGGGCGATCTGCGCAAACTCGATGCGGCGACGCTGGCGCTGCTGACCAACCGCGAGGTGATCGCGGTGGACCAGCACAGCCGCGACAACCAGCCGCATTTCCTGCAGGACGACACGCCGGTGTGGACCGCGCGGGCGGAAAGCGGCGGCGGGTGTTATCTTGCGGTGTTCAATACCGCGGACAAGGGCTCGCGGACCTTGCGCTTCCCGCTGGCGCGGCTTGGGTTGCGGTCGGCCGGGGTGCGGGACCTTTGGGAAGGGCGTGACCTGGGGCGCGTCACGGGCGAGGTGGTGGCGACTGTGCCGCCGCACGGGGCTGTGCTGTACGGGTTGAGCGCTTAAGTTAAGTTTCCCCGGCGCGACTGGGAATTACCGTAGCGCGTAATTTTCTGTCGCAACGCGTGCCACAAGGCTTGAGGTCGCCCATCGGCGGGCGCATAGGGCTGGCATGGCTAAAACGACGTTGAAATCGCTGTCGGACGCGCTTGCCGGCCGGCTCACCAAGGGCGCTCTTCCAGGGGAATTGCAGGGCTTCGGCAAGAAGGAGCGGCAGGAAGCCGCCACTTTCGTCGCCGCCACCGCCGAGACGCGGCCGCCCGGCACCGCGGTGCTTTCGCTCGAGCCGGTCTCGGGGACTGAGCCCCGCCGGCTGATGCGGCTGGCGATCGTCAATGACGATATGCCCTTCCTGGTTGATTCAATCGCAGCGACAATTGGTGCACAAGGCGTGGTGATCGATCGGATCATCCACCCGGTCGTTTGCGTCACCCGCGATTCGAACGGCGCGCTGACCGCGGTGGCCGATCAGGGCGTGCCCGAATCGATGATCTATATCGAGATGGAACGCGCCGATGCCCGCGAGCGCAAGGAGCTGGTCGCGGCGCTCGAGCGCAACCTGACGGATGTACGATCGGCGGTTGGAGACTGGCAGGCGCTGCAGGATGTGATGGCCGCCGATGCCGCGTCGCTTGGGGACAGCGAAGGCGCGGCGTTGCTGCGCTGGTTCCTCGATCGCAACTTCACCCTGCTCGGCCATGAGACGTGGCGCGGCGGGAAGAGCGAGGCGCCGCTTGGCATTGCGCGGCATCATCATGCCGTGCCGATCCTCGCCGAGGCGTCGCGTTCGCTTGCGGTGCAGTGGTTCGAGAAGGGCGGCGAGGCCCCTCTCCTGCTCAAGTCGAACCAGATTTCGGGCGTTCACCGGCATGTGCCGCTCGATCTTGCCCTGGTGCCGGTGCGCGAGGGGAAGAAGATCGTCGGGCTGTCGATCCATGCCGGGCTGTGGACAAGCGCCGCGCTCAGCACGCCGCCCGAGGATGTGCCGGTGCTGCGCGCGCGGCTGGCGGCGCTCGAGGCGAAGTTCGGGTTCAACCCGTCGAGCCATGCCGGCAAGGCGCTGACCCATGCGCTGACGGCACTGCCGCACGACCTCGTCACTGCGTTCGCGTCCGAAGCGCTCGAAGAGGTCGCGCTGACCGCGATGTCGCTGGCTGACCGGCCGCGGCCCAAGCTGGTGCTGGTGCGCTCGATCCTGGGGCGGCATCTGTTCGCGTTCGTGTGGCTGCCGCGCGACGATCTGTCGACCGCGCGGCGGATCGCGATCGGCGACATGCTCGCCGAGGCGGCGAATGGCAGCCTGCTCAACTGGTCGATCGCGATGGAGGACGGGATAGTCGCCCAGATCCGCTACACGATCGATGTGCGGGGCGAGGGTGTGGTGCCCGATACTGCTGCGCTCGATGCGCGGATCGCGCGGATGGTGCGCGGCTGGGTGCCGGCTGTGGAAGCGGCGCTGGCCGAGGCGGTCGAGCCGGCGCGGGCGACACGGCTTGCGCTGCGCCATGCGGCGACGTTCCCGCAAGGGTATCGCACCGGCAACACCGCCGAAGAGGCGGCGCGCGACATCCTCAGGCTGAGCCGGCTGGAGACGCCGGCGGATCGATCGGTGCGGCTGTACCGCGACGCGAGCGGGGCGGCTCGGCTGAAGATCTACCGGCTGGGCGGCGCGCTGGCGCTCTCCGATGCGGTGCCGGTGCTGGAGAATTTCGGCTTCCGCGTGATTGAGGAAGTGCCGACCGCGCTTGCCGCTGAGGACAAGGGCTTTGTCCACGAGTTCCTGGTCGAGAGCAGCGTGTCTGTGGCGGGCGATACGGTCGTGCTCGAGGACGCGATCGCGGCGGTGCTCGAGGGCCATGCCGAGAATGACGCGTTCAACCGGCTGATCGTCGATGCGGGCATGGCGCCAGCCTCAGTGGTGCTGTTCCGCGCCTGGTTCCGCTATCTGCGCCAGGCCGGGCTGCCCTATTCGCTGGTCACCGTGGTCGATGCGCTGCGCCGTGCGCCGAAAGTTGCGGCGGCGCTGATCGGGCGGTTTGCGATTGCGCATGATCCGGCGCGGAAAGCCAAGCCGGGCGCGGTCGAGGCAGCGGATGCGGCGATCGATGCCGGGCTCGATGCGGTCGAGGCCATCGATGACGATCGTATCCTGCGCGCGCTGCGCAATGTGATTGCGGCGACGCTCAGGACGAATGCCTTTGCGCCTGCTGGCGCGGCGGCGCTGGCGTTCAAGCTCGACAGCCATATGATCCCGGGGCTGCCGGCGCCGGTGCCATGGCGCGAGATCTGGGTGTATTCGCCGCGGATCGAGGGCATCCATCTGCGCGCGGGTCCGGTCGCACGCGGCGGCCTGCGCTGGTCCGACCGCCGCGACGATTTCCGCACCGAGATCCTCGGGCTGATGAAGGCGCAGCGCGTCAAGAACGCGGTGATCGTGCCGACCGGCGCCAAGGGCGGATTCTACCCCAAGCAGCTGCCGCCGGTCTCGAACCGCGATGCGTGGCTGGCGGAAGGCACCGAGAGCTACCGGGTCTTCATCCGCGCTTTGCTGTCGATCACCGACAATATCGTCGAGGGTGCGGTGGTGCATCCGGCCGGCGTCGTCGTGCATGACGGCGACGATCCCTATTTCGTCGTCGCCGCCGACAAGGGCACCGCGACCTTCTCCGACGTCGCCAATGCGATTGCGCTCGAGAACCGTTTCTGGCTCGGCGACGCCTTCGCCAGCGGCGGGTCGGTCGGGTACGACCACAAGGCGATGGCGATCACCGCGCGCGGCGCCTGGGTTTCGGTCCAGCGCCATTTCGCCGAGCGCGGGATTGATGTGCAGAGCCAGCCGATCCGCGTGGTCGGCTGCGGCGACATGTCGGGCGATGTGTTCGGCAACGGCATGCTCTTGTCGAAGACGCTGAAGATCGTGGCGGCGTTCGACCATCGCCACATCTTCCTCGATCCCGATCCCGATCCGGCGAAGAGCTGGGAGGAGCGCGCCCGCATGTTCGCGCTGCCGCGGTCGAGCTGGGCGGATTACAACCCGTCGCTGATCTCGAAGGGCGGCGGCGTCTATCCGCGCACCGACAAGACGATCAAGCTTTCGAAGCAGATCCGCGCAGCGCTCGGCATCGAGGCGGATGCACTCGACCCCGGCGCGCTGATCTCGGCGATCCTCAAGGCGCCGGTCGATCTCGTCTGGTTCGGCGGCATCGGCACTTATGTGAAGGCTGCGGCCGAGAATAATATCCAGGTCGGCGATCCGGCCAATGACCGGTTGCGCGTCAATGCCGAGGATATCCGCGCCACCGCGATCGGCGAAGGCGCCAATCTTGGCGTGACTCAGGCGGGGCGCATCGCTTTCTCGATGCGCGGCGGGCGGATCAACACTGACTTCATCGACAATTCGGCCGGGGTCGATTGCTCGGATAACGAGGTCAACATCAAGATCGCGCTCAACCGCGAGATGATCGAGGGCCGGCTGGCCTATGAGAAGCGCAACGCCTTCCTTGCGAGCATGACGGACGATGTCGCGCATCTCGTGCTCGAGGATAACCGGCTCCAGACGCTCGGCCTGTCGATCATGGAGAAGGACGGTGCCGATGCGGTGCCGAGCTATGTCCGGCTGATCGAGATATTCGAGGCAGCGGGCAATCTCGATCGTGCCGTCGAGGGCCTCGCCTCGAACGACGATCTGCTGCGACGGGCGCAGGAGGGGAGTGGCCTTACCCGTCCCGAGCTCGCGGTGCTGCTGGCAACAGCCAAGCTCGCGCTGCAGGCGGCGATCGAACAGGCCGGGCTCGGGCTCGATCCGGATCTGGCGCCGGATCTGCGGGCCGCCTTCCCGCCGGCGATGCGCAAGAAATTCGCCGCGGCGATCGACCAGCATCGGCTGCGCGGCGAGATCGTCGCGACCAAGCTCGCCAACCGGATCATCAACCGGATGGGCGTGCTTCACCCGTTCGAGCTCGCCGAGGAGGAAGGCGCTGCGATGACCGACATCGCGGCGATGTTCGTCGTGGTCGAGCGGCTGTTCGACCTGCCTGCGCTCTGGGCCGAGATCGAGACGGCGCCGATGCCGGAGGCGGCGCGGATCGCGCTGTTCGATGAGGTGGCGGTTGCCGCGCGGTCGCAGATCGCTGATCTGTTGCGTGTCACCCGGTCCGGTTCCGGACCCGGTGCCGCGCTCGGTCGGCTGGCGCGGGGAGTCACCCAGCTCGACAAGCAGACCAAGGCGCTGCTGCTCGACGAAGCGAGCGCGCAGAGTGCGCGGATCGCCGCGTCGCTGGAGATGGCTGGCGCGCCGAAGAAGCTGGTGCAGAAGGTGGTGCGGCTGTTCGAGCTGGATGGTGCGATCGGCTTGGCCGATCTTGGTGCGCGGCTGGGGCTGGACGAGACGGTGCTGACGCGGGCGTTCACGCATCTCGGCCAGGCGCTCGGGCTCGACTGGGCTCAGGCGAACGCAGCGCGGATCGTGTCGAGCGATCCGTGGGAGCGGTTGCTGATCGCCGGCCTTGCGCGTGATTTCCAGCAGCTTCGGCTTGAGTTTCTCGGCCGGGGCGGTGGCGATCCGCAGCGGCAGGTCGAGGAGTGGCTTGCGGCCAATGCGAGTCGGGTGGCGCAGTTCAAGGCTGTGGTGGACCGGGCGCGGTTGGCTCCGGCGCCGAATGCCGCGATGCTGGCGCAGATTGCCGGGCAGGCGCGGGTGTTGTTGGGGCGGTGACCCTTTAAATCCTCCCCCGCGCAGCGGGGGAGGGGGACCGCCCGCCTTCTTCAGGCGGGTGGTGGAGGGGCTTGGAGCGCGGTGACGTGGCCTCGCTCCAAGCCCCTCCACCATTCGCTGAAGAAGCGCATGGTCCCCCTCCCCGTTCCGGGGAGGATCTAAGTGCGGCGCACCTTCAGCTCTTTCTTCCAGCGCCGGGCGCGCCACCACATTATGATGCCAGTTATAGCCAGAATCGCGGGCAATATCCCGGCCAGGACGAGGATAGTCTGCCACAGCAGGCCCATCCGCGTGCCGTCATGGATGCGGCGCATCAGCCGGGCGGTGTCCTCGGGCATGATCCGCCCGGCCTTTGCCTTGCCGGTCATGTCGTCGACCGTGACGGAGGGCTGGGGATTGCCGGCGAGGGCGATCTTCCATTCGGGCTTGAGGTCGGTGGGGAAAGTGATCTGGCGCACATCACCCGGGACCGTCGCCTGAGCGCTGGCGATCGCCGTATCGAGCGATAGCCGGGTCACGGCGAGTGGCTTGGCGCGGGCCATTGCCGCCCGGTCCATCCCCATGCCACGTTGCGGTGCCGCGCCGGTGAGGCTTCCGAAGAATTGCGGGAAGGAAATCCAGGCGCCGGACAGCGACAGGACGAACAGCGGCAGGGCGACCCAGAAGCCCATCAGGTGATGGAGGTTGGTGTCGAGATTCCTGTGCCGCCGCCAGCGTAAGCCCCGCACCCATTTGCCGACCGTCGGCCACCACAACCACAGCCCGGTGAAGCAGGAGACCATCATCGCGACGCCGATCCAGCCGACGATCGCCCTGCCCACCCCCGGCAGCATCAGGCTGCCATGAATCATGTGGAAGACGCGCAGTACGCCCGTGCGATTATTGGCGACATCGAGCACCCGCGCAGTCGGCGGATCGAGATAGACCATCGTGCGGGGCGGTCCGCTGATCGACTTGCCGGGGCTGCTTGCGGTGACGACCACCGGGCCGGTGCCGTCAGGCAGCGCCATGGAGACTATCGAGTCCGTCGGCTTCAGCGACCCGCGCGCTGCCGCGAGATAAAGATCGGGATCGATCAGCGTGCCGCCGCTCACCGCATAACGCTGCGGGTTGAGGCTGTGGTCGAGCGCTTCGTCCCAGACCAGGGCCGCACCAGTCAGCGAGATCGGGATGATCAGGATCGCGAGGATCAGGCCGATCCATTTGTGCACCTGGAACCACGCGCGCCGCAGCGCCAGCTTGCTCATAGTCTTCCTCGGTTACGCATCAGGTCAGGCATCCGCCCAGCGGCGGAGCAGATTGTGATAGACACCCGTCAGTTGCACGACCGCTGCATCGCCCTGCCCCCGATCACCCGCGACCGACTGCACCGCGGAATCGAGATCGAACAATATGCGCCGCGCGCCATCGTCGCGGACCATCGACTGGATCCAGAAGAAGGAGGCAATACGTATTCCGCGCGTGACTTGGCTTACGCGGTGGAGGCTCG
This sequence comes from Sphingomonas sp. P3_C5, assembly GCF_056402635.1. NCBI lineage: Bacteria > Pseudomonadati > Pseudomonadota > Alphaproteobacteria > Sphingomonadales > Sphingomonadaceae > Sphingomonas > Sphingomonas sp. P3_C5. The sequence continues at coordinate 1,194,628 of NZ_JBFUHA010000001.1, read as the reverse complement.
AGGCGGGATACAGGATCATGTGCCCGGCCGGCAGCTTCACTGCCTGCTCGCCGAACTGACCCTCGATGATGAGCTCGCCACCGTCATAGCTTTCGGGATCGGCGAGGAAGAGCGTGGCCGACAGGTCGCTCCGGATCCGGAAATCGCTGCCACGCCGGATGCGGATCGCATTGTCGACATGGGTATCGAACCCCTGCCCCTCGCCATAGCGGTTGAACAGAGGCGGGAAGACCTTGAGCGGCAGCGCGGCAGCGACGAACAGAGGCGAGGCGGCGAGCGCATCGAGGATGATACTTCCCGCGCGCTGCGCCGCGTCCGACCCTTCGGGCAATTGCTCGTTGCGCTTGGCGAGTGCCGATTGCGAGCCCGAGGTGGCGTTGCCGTCGATCCAGTCCGCCGCGTCGATGAGCTTGCGTATTTCGGCAAGCTGATCGGGCGAGAGGAGATCGGGGATCGCGATCAGCATTGCCCTGCTCCGATCCTCAATGCCTGCACGCCGCGCTTGCGGAAGGCGGGGATGTCAGCCGCTTCGAGCCAGGCGCTGGCCTTTTCGAGGAACGCCGGGGTCGCGGTGGCACCGGCGCGTTTCAGCCAGCCGATTGCCTCCTCGATCTTGCCGGCCGCGCCGAGCATCCGGGCGTGATTGAACGCGCCGCGGAAATCGCCGCCTTCGGCCGCGCGGGCATAGAGGCGGGCGGCCTTCGCCATATCGCGCGGTACGACCCAGCCATCCTCATGGAAGCTGCCGACAAAGTTGATCGCCTTGGCATTGCCGAGTTCTGCCGCCTTGCCGAGCCAGTCGAGCGCGGCCGGCTTGTCCTCAGCGACACCGTCGCCGAGCGCAAGCAGGGTTGCGTAATTATACATGCCCCAATCGAGCCCGCGCTCGGCGGCGATCCGGTAGCATTCAGCCGCTCGGCGCTTGTCCGGCGCTGTGCCCCAGCCGAGATCATAGCAGCGGCCGACCATGTTGATCGCCATCAGATGATGCTGCGCCGCCGCCCGGACGAACCAGCCGAGCGCTGCCGCCTCATCCTTGGCCACGCCGGTGCCGTCGAGCAGCATCTGGCCGAACACCGCCTGTGCCTCGGCGAGGCCGGCCTCGGCGCCGGCACGCACGAACGCAGCGCGCTCCTCCGGGGGGCCGGAGAGGCGCGCGGCGATCTCTGCCGGGGAAAGCGCGTTGAGCTCGTCGAGCCCCGGGGCCAGCATAAAGTTCAGAACTTCACCCCGAGCGTGCCGAACACCGTCCGGCCCGGTGCGATCGTTGCGTAATGCGAGGCATAGGCCTGGCTGTAGTAAACCTTGTTGGTCAGGTTCTGCGCGTTGACGCTGATCGAGATGTTGCTGGTCAGATCGTACCGCGCCTGCGCGTCGAAGCGCCAATAGCTGGGCACGCCGCGGGTCAGCACCGACGTGGCGGGGGTGACAGTGACGACGCCGGCGGTTGTCTGCACTGCCTGGCGATTGTCGCCATAGCCGCCGATCTGCCGATCCATATAATAAGCGCCGCCGCCGAACGAGAAGCGCTTGGTCACCTGATAGTTGGTCGAGAGGGTGAAGCTGTGCTTCGCTGTCTGTGGCACCTGCTTGCCGGTATTGACCGACGGCACGTAAACCACTTGCGCTGCCTGGCCGGCCACGGCGGGCGCCGTCAGTGCGGTGAAGCCGGCTTCGATGATCTTCGGATCGAGATAGGTATATCCGCCGAACACCATCCAGCCGGGCAGGATCGTGCCGTTCGCGGTAAGCTCGATACCACGGATGCGCGTCTTGCCGAAGAAGCCGACGGTATTGGCATCGACCTGGACACGGGCATTGGTGATATCCGTCTGGAACAGCGCCAGGCCGAGTGCGAGCTTCTTGTGGAAGAGATCGCCCTTGGCGCCGACTTCCCAGGACCTGGTCTTCTGCACCTTCAGCTGATCGAGGATCGCGAGGTTCACCGCCGTGTTGGTGGTCGGCAGGGCATTGTCCTCACGGCCCTCGCCGAGCAGGCTGTTGGGCGGCGTGGCTGCTGTCGCATAGCTGGCGTAGAGGCTGGTGTCCTTGGTGGGCTTGAAGACCAGGCCTGCCTGCCAGTTGAACAAACTATCGGTGCGCGAAAGCTGCGCTGCGGTGGAACCTGCCGCGAAGGGCAAGGTCACCGTCGATTTGAAGCGATCGTAGCGCGCGCCGAGATTGAGGATCAGCGATGGGAGGAGCGTGATCGAGTCGAAGCCGTAAAGGGCGATCGTGCTTGCATCGTTCTGCGTCTCGGTATTCGGCGCGCCCTTCATGATCGGCGTCTGAACCGTGGATGTGTCGCTGGCGTAATTGACCCAGGGATCGTTCGGGTTCGGGTTGAACAGGCTGGTGCAATAATAGCGCGCGATCGTTGCGGTATTGCAGCGCGGGCTGATGGTCGATCCGGTGGCGAGGACGAACGCGCCGCGGCGGGTCTTCTCCCAGGAGAACTCAGTGCCGACGGCGAAGCTGTGCTCGACCGAGCCGGTGTGGAAGATGCCGCTGAGATCGGTCTGGTCGATGATGCTTTCGGTATAGCCGTAGCGCGTATTGGCGCGCCGCCAGACCTGGCCGCCTGTCGTGACATTGGTGCCGGTGTTGACCGTGGTGGTGCCGAAGACACTGCCCGTGCTGTCGTCGGGCAACAGGAAGCTGTAAGCCTGATCGTCATGGCTGAAGCGCGCGGTGTTGCGCAGAGTCACTTTGCCGAAATCGTGCTCGACGCGGACGGTCGCCTGCTGGCTTTTGGTATCGCGGAAGTCGCGATCGACCAGGCCGTAAAAGGTCGAGCGCGCGACATAGCCCGTCTGCCCGCCCCTGGTGGTGATGTTGCCCTGCGCCGGGGTGGTGAAGACATTGCCGGCGGGCGCGTTGCAGACCGTCGCCGAGCAGACATAGAGATAGGGAATGCCGCTGTCCGGCAGCTCGTGACCCTCGAGATAATAATAGCTAGCGGTCAGCCGGGTCGAGGTGCCGAGCCCGATCGTCACGCTCGGTGCGAAGCCCCAGCGCTTCGCCCAGATCGCGTCGCGATCGACCACGTCCTGATCGTGCCACAGCCCCTCCAGGCGGAAGGCGACGGTGTCGCTGACCTTCAGATTGAGATCGCCGGTGATGCGCTTGTAATCGCCATTGCCATAGCTTGCGCTGGCCGAGCCGAACGTATCGAGCACCGGCGCTTTGGAGAGGATGTTGATCGTGCCGCCGGCGCTGCCGCGCCCGCCAAGGGTGGAATCCGAGCCGCGGACGATCTGCACCGAGTCGATCGCGAAGACCTCGCGGCTCTGCGAGCCGAGATCGCGCACGCCATCGACATAGATGCTGCCCTGGCTGTCGAAGCCGCGGATAAAGGGGCGGTCGCCGATCGGATTGCCGCCCTCGGCGGCACCGAAGGTGATGCCGGGGACGGTGCGCAGCGCATCCTGCAGGCTCGCCGAACCGGTCTGCTCGATGACGCTCTTGTCGAGGACGACGATGGATTTCGGTGTGTTGACGAGGGGCGCGACGTCCTTTGGGCCAGTGCGCTGCGCGTCCTTGATGCCGGTGACGATGATGTCGTTGCGGCTCTCGTCCAGATCGTTCGCGGGCGCTGGATCGGGACCGTCCTTGGCGAACGCCGGTGCCGTGGTGAACGCGCCGACACAGGACAGCGCCAGGAAGGCGGGTGTGACGGCGGCGCGACGGGCGGCATAGGCGGTACGCAAAACGGGTCCCCTTGTTCGATGGGAGCCGGCTATTGCGAGTCACTCGCATTGTCAACGTTATTGAGAGTGGTTCGCACTTTCAATTTGCAAATCGCGGTTTTGATGGCGTTGGTACGGTTCGGCGGGAGGCTATTTCCCTCTCGTCGCGAGGCGCGCGTATCTCATCCACGCAGCTCCAATCCTTCTCCCCTTGTGGGAGAAGGAGAGAGGAGGGAAGCGACGGAAGGATGAGGGGGAGTGAGGCTCGGGAGGGCGCAACCAGTGAGAGTCCCCCTCACCTTCCCTCCCCACAGAGGCCTACGTCCATGCTTGAGCCAGGAGCCGAATGACCGCTAGCGATCCGGTATCGCGGCATCGATATTCGTGTCATTGTCCCGGCTTAAGCAGCAGTCGGATTTTTATGACAACCGAACCTGAGCAGCAGCATAGTAAATCGACCGAATCTTTTGCTCCTGGTGATCTATACGAGGATTGCGCCTACCATCCCTGCCTCTGCGTGGGGGTAGTCGATAATGACGACGAGGAAGGCATCTGGGGAATATCTTTGATAGACGGCTCCTATCCTCGCAAGTGTAGCCTGTATCATTGTGGAGTGCGGAAACTCACCATTGATGAGGCGTGGGAAATCAAGCGCGCAACGCAAAAGATAACCCGTGAAGGGTTTTAAGTAGCGGGTCGGTTGCGCCTAAGAAGGGTGATCTCCACCCTTCGGAACATCGCTCAGCAGCCATGTCCGCAGCGCACTTGCCAGATTGGGCGGATCTTCGACTGTGATGCGCAGCGCGTCGATCTCCGCGATCAGCGCATTGAGCGGCAGTGCGCGCTCAGCAGCAGCAGCCTCGAGCACCTGCCAGAACAGCGGCTCGAGGCTGATCGAGGTCTGGTGCCCGGCGATCGTCACCGAGCGCTTCACCGGCCCCATGAACCCGCCCGGCGGCGGGGCGATCATTCCGTATCGAACAGCGCGGCGAGCTGTTCGATGATCGTGCCGCCGAGCTGATCGGCATCCATGATCGTCACCGCGCGACTGTAATAGCGGGTCACGTCATGGCCGATGCCGATCGCCGCCAGCTCGACCGGCGACTTGGTCTCGATCCAGCCGATCACCTGGCGGAGATGGCGTTCGAGATAGCTCCCGGAATTCACGCTGAGAGTCGAATCGTCGACCGGGGCGCCGTCCGAGATGACCATCAGGATCTTGCGTTCCTCGGGCCGGGCGATCAGCCGGGCATGGGCCCAGAGCAAAGCCTCGCCGTCGATATTCTCCTTGAGCAGCCCCTCGCGCATCATCAGGCCGAGCGAGGTGCGCGCGCGGCGCCATGGCTCGTCGGCCTTTTTATAGACGATGTGGCGGATGTCGTTGAGGCGCCCGGGCTGCGGCGGGCGGCCGGCGGCGAGCCAGGTCTCGCGGGCTTGGCCGCCCTTCCAGGCGCGGGTGGTGAAGCCGAGGATCTCGGTCTTCACACCGCAGCGTTCGAGCGTGCGGGCGAGGATGTCGGCACTGATCGCCGCGATCGAGATCGGGCGACCGCGCATCGAGCCGCTATTGTCGATCAGCAACGTGACGACGGTGTCGCGGAAATCGGTCTCGCGCTCGATCTTGTAGCTGAGCGACTGAGTCGGGTTGACGACGACGCGCGCCAGCCGCGCCGCATCGAGCAGCCCTTCTTCCTGGTCGAAATCCCAGCTGCGGTTCTGCTGCGCCATCAGGCGGCGCTGCAGCCGGTTGGCGAGCTTGGTCACCGCGCCCTGGAGATGGACGAGCTGCTGATCGAGATAGGAGCGCAGCCGGGCGAGCTCGTCGGCGTCGCACAGATCGGTCGCTGCGATCACCTCATCGAAGCGCGTGGTCCAGGCCTTGTATTCGAATTGCGGCGCGAAATCGGAGAAAGGACGGTTGGGGCGCACCGGGAGCATGCCCTCGTCGCCATCGTCGCCGGGCTCGCCGTCCATGTCCTCGAAATCGCCGTCGCTCTGCTCGGCGCCTTCGCCGTCCTGCGATTCGGCGTCGCGCTCGGAGCCGCGGGCTTCGATCTCGCCCTGGCCCTGCTCGCCGTCGCGCTCCCCTTCCTCGCCTTCCTCGGACTGTTGCTCGTCAGTGCCCTCGTCCTCAGAGCCGCCCTCATCGGCTTCGTCGGGGATCATGTCGCCCTCGATCAGTTCGAGGTCCTCGAGCAATTTGGTGGCGAGGCTGGCGAAAGCGCGCTGATCGTCGATCGCGAGGCCAAGCGCGTCGAGATCGCCGCCGGCTTTCTCCTCGATCCAGTCGCGGACCAGCGCGAGGCCCGGCGCTGCGAGCGCCGGCGCTTCGGCACCGGTCAGCCGCTCGCGAACCATCAGCGAGAGCGCGGTCGACAACGGCACCTCGTCGCGGTTGCGGGCGCGGGTGATCGGATCGGCACGCAGCTTGAGATCGAGCGCGGTGGCGAGATTGGAGGCGATCCCGGCATAGCCGCGCGCGCCCAGCGCCTCGACGCGCGCGCCCTCGACCGCGTCGAACACCGAGCGCGCCACTGCCTCGACCGGCGCGGTGCGGGCGTGCAATTTGCTGTCATGGTGGCGCAGGCGGAGGGCAAAGCCGTCAGCGAAACCGCGCGCTTCGGCGACCTGTTCGGCCGGAAGGGTCCGCGCCGGCATCGGCACCTTGATATGCTTGCCGCTCTGGGTCGGCGCGTCGGCGGTGAAGGCGAGCTCGATCTCGGGCTCGCGCGCGATTGCCCGCGCCGCGCCGCCGAGCACGGCCTTGAAGCGATCGAGGGGCGTTTCAGCGGTCATTGCCTAATATCCGGCAGTACGAAATATCCGGGGGCGAGGTCATGATCTATCCTGATCTTCGCGAAACGCGTCACCGGATCGAAGGACAGCACGGTCACGACCGCGCCCTCGATCACCGCATAAGCGGGGAGCTTGTTGATCGGGATGGTGTGCCGTGCGCCGGGCAGGACGCGCTGCATGCCGAACACATTGACCTCGACATCGAAGGAGATGCTGTCGGTTTCGCCCGCCGGCCCGGCGAAGCGCAGTTTGAGCTCGCTGCCGCCGCCGAGCATCATGCCGGTGATCAGGCCATATTTCGCGGGCGGGATTTCGAAGGGCGCGCGGTCCGCACCCTTGGCGCCGATCAGGATTGCGTGGTCGAACTTCTCGTCATGGTCGCTGTCATAGAGGCAATAGCGCGTAGCGGGCTGGGCCGGGCGCAGCGCGGCGATGACGCCCGAGGCGAGCGGGTTGGCCGGCGCCTTGCTGACGGGCGGCCCGGCCTCGCAAAACAGGACTGGGGGATTGCCGAGGACGCCCGGAACGCTCGCTGACTGGAGCGATGTTTCGCGGGTGAAAGTGCGCTTCTGGCCGGGGCGGTCGAACGCGATCGGCTCGATCAGCAAGGCAGTCTCGGGCCGGCCGAGAACGCTCTGTGCGACCACGTCGCCGGGCCGGACGAGCTGCTCGCCCTTGAGCGTCCTGCCCGGGAGCAATGTGTACGGTGCCGGGCCGATCTTGTAATCGGGCACCGGCGCAGCCTTGGGAGTCGGGCCGGCGGCGGTGAGCAGCGTAACCAGGACAAGCGCCACCCCGCGCCGCGCCGCGTCGCCCATGCGGCCGTCCGGGATCGCCGCCGGCGATGCCCGCATGGTGATCACGCTTTCCCGACCACGCTCTCCGGCAGGTCCTTGCCGAACACGCGCTGATAATATTCAGCTACCAGCGCGCGCTCCGCCTCATCGCATTTGTTGAGGAAGGAGAGGCGGAAGGCGAAGCCGACATCGCCGAAGATCAGCGCGTTCTGTGCCCAGGTGATCACGGTTCGCGGGCTCATCACGGTCGAGATATCGCCATTCATGAAGCCGCGCCGGGTCAGGTCGGCGACGCGGACCATGTCGTCCACGGTCTTCTTGCCCTCTGGCTTGTCATATTCACCCGACTTGGCGAGCACGATCTGCGCCTCGACCGCAGCGGGCAGATAGTTGAGCGTGACGACGATATTCCAGCGGTCCATCTGGCCCTGGTTGATCTGCTGCGTGCCGTGATAGAGCCCGCTGGTATCGCCGAGGCCGACCGTGTTGGCGGTCGAGAACAGGCGGAACCAGGGGTTGGGGCGGATCACGCGGTTCTGGTCGAGCAGGGTCAGCTTGCCCTCGGTCTCGAGCACGCGCTGGATGACGAACATCACGTCCGGGCGGCCGGCATCATATTCGTCGAACACGAGCGCGGTAGGGGTCTGCAGCGCCCAGGGCAGCAGGCCTTCGCGGAACTCGGTGACTTGCTGGCCGTCCTTCAGCACGATCGCGTCGCGGCCGACGAGATCGATTCGGCTGATATGCGCATCGAGGTTGATCCGGATGCACGGCCATTTCAGGCGGGCCGCGACCTGCTCGATATGAGTCGATTTGCCGGTGCCGTGATAGCCCTGGACCATCACGCGGCGATTATAGGCAAAGCCGGCGCAGATCGCGAGGGTGGTGTCGGCATCGAACACATAGGCCGGATCGAGATCCGGCACGCGCTCGTCGGCTTCGCTGAAGGCGGGGACTTCCATATCCGAATCAATGCCGAAAGCCTCGCGGACCTTCAGCATCTTGTCGGGGGCTTCCATGATCGTCGTTTCGCGACTGTCGGGCTGCGTATTGGGTATATCGGTCATGAGCGGTTCCAAATTCCGTCCGGCCCCGGATGCGATCCGGGGTGCCGAAGCCCTGCCCTTCTTCAACGGTCGAGAAGGAAGAACGGTGCTTCGATAGGTTGGCTTGTTTCACTGCGAACGGAATTCGGTCGCGTCAAGCCGAACCGATCTTTGGCGGCAAAGGAAATAGCGTCACGAAGCGTTTCGCGAGCTCCGTGTCCCCCTTCAGGGCCAGCGTTCCGGCGGTTTGCGCATCCTCGATCGGGCGGCCGCCATAGATGATCGACGCCATCGTCACCGGATCGCTGATGAAGAGGGAATCGGCCTCGGTGGGATCGCCGCGCCGGATGACGATGCCCTCGGCATCGACCCGGGCGACGAAGCCTTCGTCGCCGAGCTGGAAACCGATCGTGCGATCGACCGCGCCCGACCGCGAGCGATCGATCATCGTGCGGAACGACAGCATCAGCGAGGCGGCGCTGAGCGGCAGGGTCGTGTCGTGGCGTGGCGACTGGACGGCCCAGCGGCCAAGCTCCTGGATCGCGGCTTCGCTTCTATAGCCCCATGGGGTGAGCGCATAGACCTGTACCGAGGCGGGAGGCGGCAGCTTCTCGCGGGTGAGGATGCCGACGTCCTCCAGGCCTTCCAGCCGCTGGGTGAGCACGTTCGCGCTGATGCCGGTGAGCGCCTTGCGCAGCTCGCCGAAGCGGCGCGGGCCGAACATGAGCTCGCGCACGATCAGCAGCGACCAGCGCTCGCCGACCAGTTCCATCGCCAGCGCTGTGCCGCAGGCGTCGTCATACCAGCGCTTTTCCGCCTTTTTTGCCGAGTTGGTTATTTTTTGTAACTCCATGGTTGCTTTTAATAACTGAAACGGGCATCAGGGTCAAACAGCGATTCGCGGAAAGCGGAATGGAAAGGATTTGCGATGCCCAAGATGATCTTCGTCAATTTGCCCGTGGCTGATGTGGAGCGGTCAGTCGCCTTTTACGAAGCCGTCGGCGCCACGAAGGACGAGCGCTTCTGCCAGGCCGGCAGTGCGGCGATGCTGACATTCTCCGACACGATCAGCCTGATGGTCCTGAGCCATGCCCGGTTCGCCGATTTCACCTCCAAGACGATCGCCGATTCCCGTACCACCTGCGAGGTGCTGGTCTGCCTGTCGGAGGATAGTCGTGAGGCTGTGGATGCGACTCTGGCCCGGGCGGTAGCCGCCGGCGGATCCGCGGACCCGACCCCGCTTCAGGACCATGGCTTCATGTATGGCCGCAGCTTCGAGGACCCTGATGGCCATATCATCGAACTGGCCTGGATGGACGTCGATGCAGCGATGGCCGCGATGAGCGGCGGCGGAGAAACCGTCGACGCCTGAGGACTCATAATGCTCCCGACACATCGGGGCGCGAAAAAACGGAACAATAACCGAGGAGAGCGACGATGAGCTATATCCAGGGTTTCGTGCTGGCGGTGCCGGCGGCGAACAAGCAGGCCTTTATCGAGCACGCGACCAAGTCGATGCCGTTCTTTCGCGAATTCGGGGCGACCCGGATGGTGGAGAATTGGGGTGACGAGGTGCCGGACGGCAAGGTCACCGATTTCAAGCGCGCGGTGAAGGCCGAGGGCGACGAGGTCGTGCTGTTCAGCTGGGTCGAATGGCCATCCCGGGAGGTGCTCGAGGCCGGCACGGAAAAAATGATGGAGGATCCGCGCATGGCCGCGATGGGCGAGATGCCCTTTGACGGCAAGCGCATGATCTATGGCGGCTTCGCGCCGTTGCTCGATGATGGGCCGGGCGGCGCGCCGGGCTATGTCGACGGCTATCTCGTGCCGGTAAAGGACGAGAATAAGGAGGCCTATCGCGACTTGGCGACCAGGGCCTCCACGGTGTTCCGCGACCATGGCGCGACCCGCGTGGTCGAAGCATGGGGCGACTATCTGCCGGATGGGAAAGTCACCGACTTCAAGGGCGCGGTGAAGGCGGAGGCGGACGAGAAGACCGTCTTCTCCTGGGTCGAATGGCCCGACAAAGCGACCCGCGACGCCGGCATGGCCAAGGTGATGGCGGACGAGCGGATGAAGCCGGGCGACGGCATGCCCTTCGACGGCCAGCGCATGATCTATGGCGGCTTCGCACCGGTCGTCGACCAATAAAGCAACGATCAGAGGAGAAAGACCATGGTAAATCCCGAAGGCACGCCGATCTGGTACGAACTGATGACCGCCGATCCAGAGGCGTCCAAGGCTTTCTATGACGATGTGATCGGCTGGACGGTCGGGGCACAGCCACCCGGCGAAAAAGATTACCGCATGATCGAGAGCGGCGGCGGCATGGTCGGCGGCGTGCTGCGGCTGACCGAGGAGATGCAGAGCCATGGCGCGAAGCCGACCTGGCTTTTCTATATCGGCGTGAACGACGTCGATGCCTCGGTCGAGAAGATCAAGGCGGAGGGCGGCAGCGTGCTGATGCCGGCCTGGGATATCCCGGGCATCGGCCGGATGGCGATGGCCGCCGATCCGCAGGGCATCCCCTTCTATGTCATGCGCGGCGCCTCCGAGGAGAGCAGCACTGCCTTCGACCGGATGGGCATGGGCAAGTGCAACTGGAACGAGCTCGCCACGACTGATCAGACCGCCGGCAATGCGTTTTACGCGACGGTGTTCGGCTGGACCTATCCGGACAAGATGTCGATGGGCGACATGGGCGATTATGTCTTCGTGCAGGCCGGCGACCAGACGATCGGCGCGACGATGAACGCCGGTGCCGGCGGCGCACCGGTGGGATGGCGCTTCTATTTCCGCGCGCCGGATATCGAAGAGGCCGCGGCCAAGGTGACGAAGAACGGCGGAACGGTCCATGCCGGGCCGATGGAAGTGCCGGGCGGCGACCGCATCATCGTCGCCAGCGATCCGCACAATGTGATGTTCGGGGTGGTTGGCCCCGGCAGCCAAGGAGCATGACCATGACAAAGATTGCACCCTGTCTCTGGTATGACGGCACCGCTGAGGAAGCCGCGACCTTTTATGCCGCCACCTTCCCGGATTCGCGGGTCGAGGCGGTCCACCGCGCGCCGGGCGACTTCCCGGACGGGCATCAGGGCGATGTGCTGACGGTGGAGTTCACCGTGCTCGGCATGCGCTTCCTCGGCCTCAATGGCGGGCCGCGGTTCAAGTTCGACGAGGCGGTCTCCTTCCAGGTCTATACCGACGATCAGGAAGAGACCGACCGTTACTGGAACGCGATCGTCGGCAATGGCGGCGAAGAAAGCATGTGCGGCTGGTGCAAGGATAAATGGGGTCTGTCCTGGCAGATCACGCCGCGTGCGCTGATGAAGGCGATGACCAACCCCGACAAGGCGGCGGCCAAGCGCGGCATGGAAGCGATGATGTCGATGCGGAAGATCGACATCGCGGCGATCGAGCGGGCGATGGCCGGCGAGGCAGTGGCGTGAAGGCCGAGCATGAACTGTCGGTCACGCGACTGATCGACGCGCCGGTCGAGCTGGTGTGGAAGATCGCGACCGAGCGGCTGGCCGAATGGTGGTGCCCCAGACCCTGGACGGCGGAGAGCGTCGAGCAGGACTGGCGGCCCGGGGGCCGCTCGGCGATGATCATGCGCGGGCCGGAAGGCGAGACGAATCCGGTAGAGGGGGTATTCCTTGAGGTGACGCCGAACAGGCGCTTTGTCTTTACGGATGCCTTCAAGGTCGGGTGGATTCCGCAGACCGCGTTCATAGTCGGCTTTTTCGAGTTCGCCGATGAGGGTGGAAAGACCCGCTACACCGCAGGCGCGCGGCATTGGACCGCCGAGGCGCTCGCGCAGCATGAGGTGATGGGCTTCGCCGATGGCTGGGGGAAGGCGGCCGACCAGCTCACCGAACTGGTCGAGACGGCGAAGGCCCCTGCCTGAGGCAAGGCAATCGAGGACAATGTCATGAGAAAAATCATCGCGGGCGTCTTCCAGTCGCTCGACGGCGTCATGCAGGCGCCGGGTGCGCCCGAGGAGGACCCGACCGGCGGCTTCACCCTGGGTGGCTGGTCCGCCACTTTGTGGGACGAAGTGATGGAACAGCAGATGGGCGGCGTGATCAGTGGGGATTTCGATCTGCTGCTCGGCCGCAACACCTATGACATTTTCGCTGCCTATTGGCCGTTCCAGGACGGCCACCCGATTGGCGAGAAGTTCGACGCGGTGACCAAATATGTCGTTACCTCGTCGACCGAACCGCTGGGCTGGGCGAATTCAGTTGCGATCAATGGCGATGCCGCGGCCGGCATCGCCGGGATCAAGGCGAGCGAAGGCCCGGACCTGGTCATCCAGGGCAGCACCAAGCTTTACCCCGCGCTGCTCGAGGCGGGGCTGATCGACCGGCTGTTCCTGATGACCTTCCCGGTCGTGCTGGGCGGCGGGAAGCGGTTGTTCGCCGATGGGGTGAAATCCGGCGCGATGAAGCTGGTGGACTCGAAGGTATCGACCACCGGCGTGATCATCGCGACCTATGAGCCTGCCGGGCCGGTCCCGATTGGCTCGTTCATTACGCGCGAGCCATCGGCACTCGAGATCGCCAGGCGCGAGAAGATGGCCACCGCGGCCTGAGGGAGATCATGTGATGGAGCATCTCGCTTACCCGAATGAGAGCGCGGCCTATCGGGCCGCGCGTAATACCTTGCTTGATGCGGAGATGGCGCTTCGCCGGCAGATCGAGGAGGTCGCGGCGCACTTCCGCCGGGCGGCGTGGTCGAGCAGGATTATGTGTTCGAGCGGATCGGTGCGCATCAGCGGCCGGAGCAGGTGAAGCTCTCCGAGCTGTTCGAGGGCAAGCCGAGCCTGATCCTCTACAGCTTCATGTACGGCCCCGAGCGCGACAATCCCTGCCCGGGCTGCACCCATATGCTCGACGGGCTGGACGGCTCGGCGCGGCATGCGTCGCAGCGGGTGCCGTTCTGGATCGTCGCCAAATCGCCGATCGCGCGGCTTGTCGCCTGGGCGCATGAGCGTGGCTGGGATCATCTGCGATTCCTGTCGACCGCGGGCAACAGCTATGACGCGGATTATTTCGGCGACACCTCGCGCGTCTCCCGGGCGATGCGTGCCGAGCGGGGCTATGAGGACGGCAAGGACTGGGACGAGCCGGTGTTCAATGTGTTCCGCAAGGATGGCGACGCGGTCCGACATTTCTGGGGCAGCGAGCTTGTCTATGCACCCGAGGAGCCCGGTCAGCACCACCGCGCGGGCGATCTCGTCGATCCGCTCTGGGGCCTGTTGGACCTCACCCCCGAAGGCCGCGGAGAGTTTTTTCCGAAGCTCACCTACTAGAGTCGAGTTCGATCAGGTTGAATCAACCGTCACCCTGGACTTGTCCCGGGGGTCCACGCCGCCGCAAGCCAAGTGTCGATGGGTACGTGGCACCGTGGATGCCGGAACAAGTCCGGCATGACGGGTAAAGCTGGTCGAATTTGGCCCTAAGCGAAGGCCGGGGCGCTCTTCAGCTGGGTGTAGGCGGTGATGACATCCTGTAGCGCCTTTTCGTGGCTGCGGTCGCCGCCGTTGCGATCGGGGTGGTAGCGGCGGACGAGTTCGGCATAGCGTTGCCTGAGGCCGCGGCGATCGACATCGGTCGGCAGCCCGAGCACCCGGAGCGACTTGCGGTCGCTGTCCGACAAAGGCCGGCCATCCTTGCGCGCTTCTTCCATCTTGCGCTGGAAGCGGGCGCCGATCGCATCGAGCGGATCCGTGAAGTCGGCCCATTTCGGCGGGCGATCCGCGCCGCCCGCGGTCGCGAAGGCGCGGGTCTCGCGTTCCCAGCCGGCAAAGGGGCGCTGCGCGTCGTGGATCTCGTCGGGGCTCATGCCATTGAAGAAATTATAGCGCGCGTTGAAGGCGCGGACATGATCGAGGCAGAACCAGCGATAGGGGCGCGGGCCCTCGTGGCCGCCCGCCGGCCCATCTTCCGGGGGCGCACGGAATTCGCCCGGCGCCTCGCAGCCCGGTTCAGCACAATGCCTGTCACTTCCCTCGACGCGGCCGTGGAAGCGCGTGTTGGGCCGATCCTTCTTTTCCGTTTCCCGCGCCACGCGGCTCCCCGAATCCGACAAAGCGGCCTATATAGGCGCGATGACAAATCTCGCCACCGGCTCCGTCGCGTCCGAAATCGCGTCCCGTCTCACCGCCGCGCTCGACCCGACGCATCTCGAGGTGATCAATGATAGCGGCAAGCATGCCGGCCATATGGGTGATGACGGGACGGGCGAATCGCACTTCACCGTGATCGTCGAAAGCGCGGCGTTCGAGGGACAGTCGCGGGTCGCGCGGCAGCGGTTGATCAACACAGCGCTCGCCGAGCTGCTGCGCGATCGTATCCATGCGCTCGCCATCCGTGCCCGGGCACCGGGAGAGGCGTGATGACCTACCGGCTGTGGTATTGGCCGACCATTCAGGGCCGCGGCGAATTCGTGCGACTGCCGCTGGAAGCGGCCGGGATCGCCTATCGCGACTGCGCCCGTGAGGAAGGCGCGCAGGCGCTGATGGCGAACATGAAGGGCCATGCCGGGGAGGGACTCTTCGCGCCGCCTTATCTCGAGCTCGATGACATGGTGATCGCGCAGGTCGCCAATATCCTGCTGTATCTCGGCGAGCGGCACGAGCTTGCGCCGACTGACCTGGCCGGCCGGTTGTTGCTCAACCAGCTTCAGCTCACCATCGCCGACCTCGTCGCCGAGGTCCATAATGTCCATCACCCGATCAGCGTCTCGTCTTATTACAAGGACCAGAAGGACGCTGCGATCGAGGCCGCGAAGGGTTTTCGCGCGGATCGCATCCCGAAGTTCCTCGGCTATTTCGAGGCGACGCTGGCGGCAAGCAAGAGCAGTTGGCTGATCGGCGATCGCTGGAGCTATGGCGACACTTCGCTGTTCCAGATCGTCGAGGGGTTGCGCTACATGTTTCCGTTGCGAATGGCCGCAGTCGAGCAGGACTATCCCAACCTGATCCGCATCCACCATCAGGTCGCCGAACTGCCGGGGATCGCGGCCTATCTCGCGAGCGACCGCCGTATCGGCTTCAACGAGGACGGCATCTTCCGCCATTATCCCGAGCTCGACGCGGCATGAGCGTGCGCGCCAAGCGGCCGGCCGCGCGGATATTGCTGGTCGATGGCGAGGGACGCGTGCTGTTGTTCCGTTTCGACCCCGGCGATCGGCCGCCTTTCTGGTGCACGCCGGGCGGCGCGGTCGATCCGGGCGAAAGCTATGCCGAGGCGGCGCGGCGGGAGCTGCGGGAAGAGACGGGACTCGAGCTGGAGTGCGGGCCTGAAGTGGCGCAGCGCCATGTCGAGTTCGTGACGATCGAGGGCGTGCCGGTGACGGCTGACGAACGCTATTTCCGGGTGCGCACGGACTCGTCCGAGATCGACACCGCCGGCCACACGCCGCTCGAACAGCGGGTGATGCAGAGCTGGCGCTGGTTCTCGCGCGACGAGATCGCGGCGCATCCCGAGATGATCTTCCCCCAGGACCTGCTGGCCCTGCTGGCTGCGACGGAGACGCAAGATGCTTGACGATTTCATCCTCCAGACGATCACGCCGACGACGCATGATCTTGGCGGGTTCAAGGTCCATCGCACCCTGCCCTCGCGGCCGCGGACGATGGTCGGGCCGTTCCTGTTCTTCGATCAGATGGGGCCGGCGCATTTGGATGTCGGCACGGGGATCGATGTACGGCCGCATCCGCATATCAACCTCGCGACGGTGACCTATTTGTTCGAGGGGGCGATCGACCATCGCGATTCGCTTGGCACCTTCGCGACGATCGAGCCGGGGGCGGTCAATCTGATGACCGCTGGGCATGGCATCGTTCACAGCGAGCGATCGCCTTCGGCCGAGCGGGCGCAGGGGCCGGCGCTCTCGGGTATCCAGACCTGGATTGCGCTGCCTGAGGCCAATGAGGAGATGGATCCGGCGTTCGAGCATGTCGAGAAAGCGGCGTTGCCGGTGGTGGAGACGATAGGTGCTCGGGCTCGGGTGATCATGGGGAGTCTTTGGGGCGTCAGCGCGCCGACCACGACTTATGCCGAGACCATTTATGCCGATATCGTGCTTGATGCCGGGGGCTCGGTGCCGATCGATGCCGGGGCTGATGAGCGCGCGGTGTATGTGGCGCTGGGTGAGGCTAGTCTTGATGGCATGCGGCTGGAGCCGATGACGCTCTATGTGCTGAAGCCGGGGATCGCGACTTCGCTTGCCTCCTCGACCGGCGGTCGCGTGATGTTGTGCGGGGGCGAGGCTTTTGCCACGCCGCGGCATGTCTGGTGGAATTTCGTTTCTTCGAGTCGGGAACGGATCAACCAGGCGAAGGATGACTGGAATGCCGGGCGGTTTGCGAAGGTGCCGGGGGATGAGAAGGAATTTATTCCGATTCCTGCTGTGCCGAAGACTGTGAGTTATCCGTGACACATAAAGCCCCTCCCCTTCAGGGGAGGGGTTGGGGGTGGGGGATTCACTCGGACGGTCGCTTGTGTCCCCCACCCCAACCCCTCCCCTGAAGGGGAGGGGCTTAAGGAGAAGAAGATGGCTTTCGAATTGCAGACGGTCGCGCTCCCCACTGGCGTTTCGCTTGACGTCGCTGTCGCGGGGGACGCCGCCAACCCGGCGATCATCCTGCTGCATGGTTTCCCTGAGTCGCATCGCACCTGGCGGCACCAGATTCCGGAGCTGGCGAAAAACCATTTCGTCATGGCGCCGGACCAGCGCGGTTTTGCGCGGTCTTCCAAGCCTGCCGATGTCAGCGATTATACGCCGGACAAGATGGTCGGCGACCTGGTGGCGCTGGCGGACCATTTCTCCGTCGGCCGCTTCACCCTGGTCGGCCATGACTGGGGCGGGGCGATTGCGTGGATGGCGGCGCTGCAGCGGGCTGACCGGGTGGCGAAGCTGATCATCGTCAATGCGCCGCACCCGTTCATCTTCCAGAAGACGATGTTCGACGATCTCGGCCAGCGCGAGGCGAGCCAGTATATCCGGGCCTTTCGCAACCCCGATTTCGAAAAGCATATCGAGGCGATCGGCCTGTCCGCATTTTTCGACGGCAGCTTCATGCGGCACACCGATTTCGACAAGGTCGCGGGCGAGAAGGAGGCGTATCTCGACGAATGGGGCCAGCCCGGCGCGATGACCGCGATGCTCAACTGGTACCGCGCCAGTGCCATCATTGTGCCGGCGATGGACGAGACGCCGGAGCGGCCCGCGTTTCTCGATGCGCCCTTCCCGCCGATCACCCAGCCGACGCTGGTGATCTGGGGCATGGGCGACAAGGCGCTGTTGCCGAGCCAGCTCGAGGGACTCGAGACGCTGGTGCCCGATATGACCCTGGTGAAAGTGGATGCCGGGCATTTCGTGCCCTGGGAAGCGCCCGAGGCGGTGACGGAGGCGATACTGGACTGGCTTGGAGAGACCTGAACAGAATCGGACGCATCCGGCGGGCACCATTTCCGATTTCGCTATATGTGAGGCCCGGAGGCGCGTATGATTGGGCAAATGTTCTCCCTGTTTCTTACCCCGGACTATGCACCGTTCACCGTCGCCTTTGTGGTGATGTTCGGCATCGGCCTGATCGAGGCGGTCGGTCTTGGGCTTGGCAGCCTTGATCTGCATGTCGATGTGCACGGCGAAACCGATGGCGGGCCGGAATTCCTCAGCTGGCTTGGCCTTGGCGATGGCTTGCCCATCCTGATCTGGCTGACCTCGCTGCTCGGCTGCTTCACTTTGGCGGGCGTGGCGATCCAGCAGATTGCCACCGGCTTGACTGGTGCGCCGCTGCACTGGGGCATGGCCACCGGAGGCGCCGCCGTGATCGGCCTGATCGTCAATATATTCGCCGCGGGCGGGCTGGCGCGGATCATGCCCGGCTATGAGTCGACGGTCGTCAGCGTCGAGGATCTCCTGATGCGGCGCGGCACGATCCTCGAGGGCACGGCGCGGCGCGGCCATCCGGCGCGCGCCAAGGTCGTCGATCAGCATGGCCAGGCGCATTATGTGATGGTCGAGCCGCACAATGATTCCGATATCGTCGCGCCCGGCGAAACCGCGCTGCTGGTACGGCGCGCCGGCCCGACCTTCTTCGTCGTGCCCGACGTCAATCCTTCGCTTCGACCGATCTAGTTCTTTGGACAGGAGTCCGCTGTGAACACCCCGATTCTGAACATTCTGATCTATGCCGGCATCATCCTCGTCGCGCTGGTCGTCATCGGCCTGGTCCTGACCCGGCTCTATCGGCGGGCGACCAAGGACGTCGCGCTGATCCGCACCGGTTTCGGCGGCGAGAAGGTCGTGCTCAACGGCGGCATCATGGTCATCCCGGTGCTGCATGAGCTGATGCAGGTCCGCCTCACGACCGTGAAGCTGGAAGTGTCGCGCCTCAACAAGGACGCGCTGATCACGATGGACAAGCTGCGCGTCGACGTCGTCGGCCTGTTCCACATCAAGGTGAAGCCCGACGCCCAGTCGATCGCCGCCGCTGCCCAGACACTCGGTGAATCGGTCAACAGCGCGGATGCGGTGAAGTCGCTGCTCGACGGCAAGCTGGTGTCCGCGCTGCGATCGGTCGCGGCGACGATGACGATGGAGCATCTCCACGCCAACCGCGCCGACTTCATCCAGAAGGTCCAGGAAGCGCTGATGACCGATCTGGACATGAACGGCTTCCAGCTCGAATCCGTCTCGATCACCCATTTCGACCAGACTGCGTTCGAGCATTTCAACGAGAACAATGCGTTCGACGCCGAGGGGCTGACCGTGCTCACCCGCACGATCGAGGAGCGCAAGAAGATCCGCAACGACATCGTCGCGACCAACCGGGTCGCGATCGAGCAGCGCAACCTCGACGCCAACAACCAGTCGCTCGAGATCGCCCAGGCGGCCGAGCAGGCAAAGCTGACCCAGGAGCAGACGCTCGCCGCCCGCCGCGCGGAACAGGCGACCGCGATCGCCACCGCCGAGGCCGAGCAGACCCGCCTCGCCGAGATCGCGCGGATCACCGCCGAACAGGCGCAGACGGTGGCGCAGACCGAGGCGGACAAGGTCATCCAGACCGCGACCATCGCCCGCGACGGCGCGGTGCAAACCGCGACGATCGAGCGCGACCGCAATATCGAGCTCGCGCGCATCACCACGGCCGTGCAGACCGCGCAGAAATCGGAGGAGGAATCGACCGCGACCGCTGCCGCCAACGAGGCGCGCGCGCTCGCTGTCCGCGCCGAGGAAAGCGTCCAGACCGCCAAGGCGACCGAAATCGCCAACCGCAACAAGAATGTCGCGGTCATCGCCGCCACCCAGCGCGCGCAGGAAGAGGCGGTGCAGATCACCGTCGCCGCCGAGGCGGAAAAGGAAGCCGCCGCAGCCCGCGCCACTGCGCTGCGTACCGAGGCGACCGCCGAGGCCGATGCCGAAAAGGCCCGGGCCGAGGGCCGCGCCGCCGCGTTCAAGGTCGACGCCGCCGGTCAGACCGCGCTCAACGAGGCGACCAACGTGCTGAGCGACACCCAGACCGCGCTGCTGGTGCGCAAGGCGATCCTCGAGGCGCTTCCGGCGATCATCGCCGCGGCGAGCAAGCCGATGGAGCAGATCGACAAGATCTCGATCGTCGATGCGCGAGGCCTCCACGGCGAGAGCAGCGACGGCGCGACGGCCGGCACCGGCAACCTCGCCGACGCAGCCGTGGCAGCGGCGATGCGCTACCGCGTCGGCGGGCCGCTGATCGATGCGCTGATGGCCGAGCTCGGCATGACCGGGGGGAGCCTGAACGGGATGCTTGCCGCGACGGGGTCGCAAAATGGCGACGCGACCGGCGCGGCGGGCAGGTTGAACGGGAGTTCGGCGGGCGACGGGGCGGTGATCGACGCGGCTGAGTAAGCGGGGTCGGGCCGGCGGGGCTCGACCCGCCATGCTCATGCCGGAAGTCCGCGCCGGGCTAGCTCCTCACTGACCCGGGTCTCGACCCGGTTGGCGAAGTGTCTGGCCTTGGCCGCCTGGTCTTGGGCTCTGCCCTCCTCGACGCGCGCCATTGCCTTGCGGAATCGCTCGACGAAGCTCGTATTCTCAGGGGGCTCGGGAGGCGCAGGCGGCCGGCGTGTGGCGAGCCATTGCTTCGCGGCGCTGACATCGGCGGGCACATGGACGGTGATCGGCACGATCACCGGCTCCTTCGCGCCGGCGGGGTGGAAGATCTTCACATCGGAATACTCATAGCCGCAGGCGCGCTCATACAGCGCGCGCTCGACGCGATCGTCGGCGAATTCCTTGCCGGCGGTGAGCGCCTCGGCGAATGCGTCATATTCTGCGCGCCACCTGTAGAAGGTGCGCACGCAGACGCCGAGGATATCGGCGATCTCGCGATCAGTGGCACCGTTGCGGCACAGCTTGCGCGCCTGCTCGGCATATTCGGGGCGATAGGTGGTGGGGCGTCCTGCGGTCATGAGGGCTGGATAGCCCGGGTTGCGGTGGGGTTGAATCAATGTGCCGGCGGGGGTGGTCTCGGGACTGCGGCGGGGTTCGTTGTGACATAATTCGGGGGCGGATGCGGTGCGCGAGTTGGGTTTTCACGAGGGGGAATGGGTGGAAATGGCCGCTTGGGGCGGGTGAATTATGTCATGCCCATCCGGGGGGCGGGCTGTTGGATGGGGTTGTGGAGAGGGGGTTCCTGGCGCGGCGCTCGCGATGCGGCGTGCCGGGGAACTGTCATCATAGACGATGTTTGGGGCGGATTGAATCGAGGCCGGATGCGGAAGCAGATGTTCCCGCGGGTGAACAATAATATGACCGCGCTTGGCCGTACAGGGACTGGCGGCTTGAGGCGTAGCGGACATTCCGCAGCCGCCAGTTGCAGACATCGCTTCATAGCCTAAGATCTCAGCTATGAAGCCGATCATGACCGTCGAAGACGTGTTCGATATTCCCAGTTGGGGCGGTCTGGTGGTCGTCCCCGGCCCTCTTATTGCCGATGGTCCTGCGCGGCCGGAGAGCGCCGTCTCCCTGAAGAAGCCAGATGGCTCAACAACTTCGGCAGTCCTGCGAATGGGAGAAGTTTTCCAAACTCCGCCCCCGACAGAGCGGCGCTGGGCCTGCCTTCTCAGAGGCGTCGAGAAAACGGAAGTACCGATCGGCACCGAGATATGGTCGAATAACTAGCGACCGCTTCCCACCCAATTTTCGGTGAACGTGCGCCTATGCCGGATATCGCTCACAGTGCACTAAACCGCCGGATTGTTCACAAATCGAATGCCGTTACGTTCGCTGCATTTCTGCAATAAGTGCACTGTCATCGATACCCTCCTGGGGGTTTTGGCACCTTTCACCGAAATCTTACCAAGCTCCGGGCAGCCTAAAATCGTCTCGACAGGTTCGCCCGATCCTATAAACTCGTCCTGATGAGTGATGCGGGCGAAGTCGCGGGCTTTGTTTTGGAGGCGACCGTTGAGGTGCTCAGCGCGCTCGGCGAGGTCAACTTCGATTCGGGCTCGAAGCGCAAGAAGCGGCGCAGCGCCTTCGCCACCCTCGCCATCATCGTGGCGGTCGTGATCGGCACTGTGCTTTTCCTGGGATTGCGCTGACAGTGCATTTAATTGCCGGGAGCGGACAGCGATCGCCCCTCCTGCCTCCGTCGAGTTAAATGCACCGTCACCGCAATCCGGACTCACTCACCAAAACAGGCGGGCTTGGGAGCTGCTACCTGACACGGTTTGCCCACATGCACAGGTACCGGGCAGTGTTTCTGGGAGCCAACCACAGCGAGGCCATCAGCGCATTGTCAGCCTCGGCTGCGGTCCATGTATTGACCCAGACCTTGATCGGCCCCCACGGGCCAGAGACATACCTGAACTTCTTGTCGCACACGTCCCTCAGTCCGTTTTCCCAGGTGCCCAGTGATTGCCAGGCCACGCCGGTCAGCCAGGCCCTCGCGCTTGGGCTGGTGTCTTCGATCTCATCCCTTCGAATGGGTGGATAACCACCCGGCTGTCGAAAGAAGTTTCGGTTCTTCACGAAGTCCTCGGCATAGCTTTCATAGCCGCTGTGACGCCAGTCGACGTCGAGAGGATCGTTGATGAAATTGGCGGCATGCATTGGCTGACACAGGTCGGTCAGATAGTGCAGGCTGAGTCCGAGGTCGATGAAAGCCTGATCGTGCCGGCCTTCGCGGTAGTGGCGGACGCTGGTATCGAAGGTCTCTCCGCCCTTGGAGACCGCATTGTGCGGATACCATGAGGCGGGCCAGGGAAAACTGGTCCCGGTTCTGGGGTTGTAGAAGTGATAATAATACGACGCCCAGATCGGATGGGTCGGCTTCCAGTCATCCCATTCGTCTGCGCCTTTCAGGCCTTCAGCGATCTTTTTGGACCCACGAGTCCAGACGTCCGAGATGAGGCTGGCTTCCGGGGTCGGATTCTCCATGTGGCGGAGATAGTGCACGGCCATTTCCACAATCCGGAAGTGCGTATGCTCGTCCCACAGCAAGCCCGCATCGCCCTCGGCCTGTTCCGGGGAATGATCGTGCGAATGCGTATGGCTGTGGGTGTGGGTGTGGATGGGGCCGCAACAGCCGGCATGGAGTCCCTCGGGAACATCGCGCCCTTCGGCAGCGATCGGTGCGAACGTAAAGCGCACGGCCGTATCGAGGTCGGATGCGGTCGCGGAGAGCGTCGATTCAGGACCGTCGCTAAAGCCAAGAAAAGCATCGCCCGAAACGAAACGGAAACCGAAAAGCGTATCCATATCGGCGCTTCTGACGAGTTGAAAGATTTGCTGCGAGCCCATCGCGCCGCCCTGTAACGAAAACCGGCCGTCATCCTCGATGGTGAGCCATTCAAGCGAGTCAGGCGTTCGCAGCGCGAACAAGTCAGGGTCCATCATTGTCAATCGTAATGCTTGCGGGTATTCCGCATTGACGCTGAGCGACACGTTTCCGTCCTCGTTCTTCGTCATGCCGATAGAGCGATCATCCCAGGTTCTGATTTCGACCAGTATTTCCCTATGATCAACATCATGCGCTACTTCTTGAACATCCATGTTTTAATCCTCTCGTAGATTTACTTCCTGTGGATGACCTCCAAATGATGAAAACGATATTCATTACTTAGCCGCCCCGAAAATCGCTTTGATTTTCTTGGTGCGAAGAAGATTTCGTTTTCATGTTGGCTACCTACGCTCGATTCACGACAACGGGCGGCCCAAATTTAGAGAGGTTTCTTGTTGTATTTGATGTCACGAGATTTTCGGCGGGAATTCAGGATTCTAGGCATTGAGCGTGCCGTAGTCGGCCCGCCCTTTTTTGGGTGAATATTGGATTCTGACGTAATCATAGCGCATTACAAAGGCGGTGAGCCTAGAGTCCGGCGGCAAACCTCACGCAGCGGAGGCGAAACCATGACCGGAAAATTCGACATCACTGCGCATGATGCGCGCTTCGCATCGCGCACCAGCGCCGAGGATTGGGCGCGGATTGTGGCGTTCCGCAGCCTGCCGCACTTCCTGGATGGCGTACGCCGTCACGAAGGGATCATGCAGCCGCTTTTCGCCCATAACTTCATTCTCAGCAAGGTTGCGGTGGAGTTCTGGCGGTTTCAGTTGCTGGTGTTCACCCTGTACCTCCACAGTGTGCGCGATTTCAAAGACCCGCGCACGGGACTGACGCTCTCCAATTTGCAAAAAACCTGCACCAAGCTTGCGCTGGCCAGCCCGGGGCGGGTCTATGCCTATCTCAATATCATGCGGCTTGGCGGCTTTCTCACCAGCGTGCGCTCCAGGCTTGATACGCGGGTGGTGCACCTTGAGCCGACCCCTATTTTCATGGCAACGGTCGAGGAATGGAACGAGGGCATATTCGAATCGATCGATGCCGCTTATCCGCAAGGCGAACTTCAGACATTGAGCCGACGCCATCTCGGTCTGGCGGAAGGGATGCGGATTAGCGGCGCTGAAGCGTTGCTTGGAGGGTGGCAACCGCTCAGTCCGTTCCCGGAAGTGTTTCACTTCGCGGCGGTTGATGGTGGATGGATGCTGCTGGAGCATGTTGCGTCGCTAGCGCTGCGCCATCCGGATGGCGTCACGCTCGAACCCACCGCGCTCGATATGCGTCGGATGAGCAAGCAATTTGGCGGATCTCGCTCCAACCTGCTGCGTGTGCTGGAAACCGGGTATGAGCTTGGCCTGCTCGACGCGCCGCCTGCCAGCGGCAAGCACATCCTGTTCTCCTCGCGCACTGTCTGCGCCTACATCACCTTCATCGCCTCATTCCTCAGCTTTTTTCAGGATCATACGATGATCGCGCTGCGGCGGATCGAGGCGCGAGAGGCTGCCCGGCGGTGAAGGGGGGCGAGGGGGCTGAAGGCGCGTTGACGGACCGGTCGGTAGCGGTCCGGCGCGTGATTGTCCGCCTGCGGCACTTGCTTTAGGCAATTCGCTGCGTCGCCCCGGGCGCGGGGGAACAGCCATGCCAGCCAAACCGTCCTACCGTCCCTGGCGGACGGCACTCGGCACGCTACTTCCGCTCAGCCTCGGCCTCGGCTTTTTTGTCGCGGGGATCGGCACGACGATGTGGGCGCCCGTCACCAGCTGGGCCGCCGGGCCCTTCTGTTCGGGCAAGGTCATCGACGATTCGGATACTTACACCACGCAGTCCGGCGGGAGCGGTGTGCATCGCCATATCGTCTGCGTCACCGGCGAGGGGAAGGACGAGACGCGCGACGACATCACCTTTGACGGGATCGGGATCGCGTTCCCGCTTTATTCGGCGCTGATCTTCGCCGCTCTGCTGATCTTCGCCGCACCGCGCATGCGCCGCAAGGCCGAGGCGCGCGACAGCTGGTCGAGCTTCGACGATTTCGGTGGCGGTAACGACGGGGCGCCGCAGGACCTCCAGGATGTGGCGGGGCTCATCGCGGCGGCAATGCAGCAAGGCAATGTCACGGTCGGCAAGATGACCGTCGGTTCGCCGCCGCACACGACATTGGCTGACCGGCTAGCCGAGCTCCAACGGCTCCACGCGAGCGGCTTGATCAACGATGCCGATTTCGAGGCGAAGAAGGCGGAGATTCTGTCGGCGCTTTGACGTTGCGCGATCAACGGCGGGATATCAGCGACCGGGAGAGCGACCGCCGCCCCTCGCCCCGTGATTGCCCTAGGGGCTGTTGCGGCGCATGAACCGGGTCCCCCGATCGCGTCCGGAGAGCGCCAGTGCAGCCCGAACATCCTTGCGGTCATCCCGTCCATCCGCATCCCGCGGCACTGCCCCTCTCGACCCAGTCGATCGGCGAGCAGCGGTATCGTCCGCTCGTGGGGGGATGCTCGATCGCGCCGATCGGCCCCTATGGCAGCGGCACGCTTGGCTGTATAGTCGTTTGCGGGGGCGTGCAGTATCTGCTCGGCACCAGCCATAACCTCACCAATTTGAACACCCTGCCCGTCGGCACCCAGATCCTCCAGCCATCGGCTCAGGACGGCGGCAGTGCGACCGACATTATCGCGATACTGGTCGCTGGCACCCAGCTTGTGCACGGCGGCACCGCGCAGGCGGATGCCGCTCTGGCATTGCCCGAGCCGGGCGTGGCGCTGGATCCGCGCATCCTTGGCCAGGGTGGACGGCTTGCGTCGCTGGCGCCCCCGATCCAGAATCCCACGATCGGGACCGAGGTCCAGATGAGTGGCCGCACCACAGCTTACGCCCGTGGCCGGATTGCCGCGATGGGCTTCGCCATCACACTATCTTTTGGGGTTGGCGCGGAGACGACGTTCCTGGACCAGTTCTCCGTCCTCGCGGAAGGATCTTCCCCCTTCAGCAATCCAGGCGATCCGGGTGCGCTCGTTACCGACATGGATAACCGACCCGTCGGCTTGATCCTGGCCGGGACGAACGGGCCCCGCGGCGAAACCTTTGTGACACCGATGCGGAATGTGCTGGAAGCGCTGGGGGTATTGATGGGTGGTGAAGTCACCATCCTGTATTGAGGCGGCCGCGAGACAAACGTCTCTCATGACCTGACACGCGCTCACTTCAGCCCTGGGTGTCGACGAGTTGCTGCATCGCGGCCAGATAGCGCACGAAAGCCGTGCGGCCTGCCGGCGTGAGGCGCGCCTGGGTCAGTGGTTTGCGGCCCAGAAACGACTTCTCGATCGTGATGTAGCCGGCGTCCTCCAGCTTGCGCAGATGGATCGAGAGATTGCCCTGGGTCGCCTTCAGCAGCGCCTTCAGCTCGTTGAAATCGGCGACTTCGGCACTCGCCAGATAGGCCATCACGCCAAGCCGCATGCGGCCGTGAATGACGTCGTCGATCCGATCGATGTCGAAACCCGACATCAGCCGTGCGAGGCCGGGCGCCGCATCATGATCGCGCCAGGCAAGGCCATCAGCAGCAAAAGGCTGAGGCCGCAGATCCCCACATAATAGGGGCCGTCGATCGTGAGGGCGAGCGCGACCGCGCTTGCCATCCAGCCGAGCGCCACCGCGCACATGCCGACGCGTTTCTGGATCTGCGCCGCGATCAGCCAGGCTGCGCCCTGCAGCGCGAACACGACGATCGGATAGAGCAGCCAGATCGTCATATTATGGTGCCGCGCCGCGACGGTTCCGAACACGATGATCATCACGCAATTGGTCAATCCGACCGACGAGAAGGCGGCCCCGACCGCTCGGCTCGCCAATCCGGTCGGCGGGTTGCCGCGGTTGCGGACCATCACCACCGCCAGGATCGCGAGAAAGACGACCGTGAATCCGAGATGGGCGGCGAGCGAAACCGGATCGCTCACCCGGATCCAGCCCATATACTGGCCCCAGCCGAACAGGCATTGCGCGCCGTAGCATAGCCCGGCGGCCAGATAGACCGCCCCGAATTGCGGCTGATGATGGCTGACGCTGCCTTCGGCCAGCGCGCGCATGAAAGCGAGATCCTGCTGCAAATCCTGCGGCGCGGTGCTCATCCCGGTTTCCTCCCCCCTCACAAGATTCGCGCCACGACCGGCAGTCTGCGCAGCAATGCAGCGCTTGCCCAGCTCAATGCAACCGCCAGGGCGAACACCAGCACGCCCTTGGCGAAGCTGCCGACAGGCGCACCGACAAGCGCGAATTGCAGCCAGACGACGAAGGCATAATGCAACAGATAGATCGCATAGGCATTGGCGGCGAGGCTATCCAGCGTCGGGCGCCTGCGCTTCACGAAGCGGCGGAAGATCGCCAGCAGCATGAAGGACGACGCAGCGCAGGACAAAGCGAAGGCGATCGGGCCGAGGATTGCCCACAGCATCGGCGGCTGCCCTTTGGTGACCGCTCCCGCGATCACCATGACCGTTGCGGCGACAAAGGCCAGCATGGCGAGGATAGTCCATGCCCACCAGCGCCGGAGGAGAGCGCCGTCCGGCGAGAGCAATCCGCTTTGGAGCCCGGCAGCGCCGACTGCGATGCCGGCGCCGAAATAGAGGAGATAGTGCAGGATGCGGCTGCTCTGGACGGCAAACGGCCCGAACTGCAGCCAGGCGACGGGGCCGAACACTGCATTAAGGGCTCCATAGCCGAGGGCGGAGATCAGCAGGAGCCCGGCAAAGAAGCGGGCGGGCTTGCGATCCGCGCCTGTGGCCAGCCGTGCGAGGCCGCCTTGCCAGGCCGGCTTCATCGCCTGCAACCCGGCGGCGAGAAGGCCGAACAGCAGCAGGACGGCGATGAACCAGGCAGGCCCGCTGTTCCAGTGCGGCAGCGCGAACCAGGTGCGAAGGTAGTCGCCCGCTGAGGCGTGCGTCGCCTGGACCGCATAGCTCGGATAATAAGCGAACGGGGCGAGGAGGAAGGCGCCGATCAGGAACGGGATGCCGAGCCGCAGCAGCCGCTCCCGGGCATATCCGCCCGCGCCGCGCCGCGCCAGGCTCGCCGGCACGAACAGCCCGGACAGGAAGAACATCAGCGCCATGAAGAATGTGTCATTGAAGCCGGCAAAGGCAGTGAAGCCCTCCCAGCCGGGACGATCGACGATCGGAAAGGCCGCCCACAGAAAGGGCGGCTGATCGAACCGCCCCGACGCCATGGCTTCGGGCATATAGGCCAGCACTGAATGATGCGCGACCACGAGCAGGGTCACGAAGGCGCGCAGATAATTGATGGTCAGATTGCGATCGGGCGCGGCGGCGGCGCGCATCGGGACGGCGCGGCTGGCGGATGTTGCTGTGGTCATGAGTCTTCCTCCTCGAAAGGCGAGGTATCACAAACAGGTTTAAAAAACAAACCTAGTGGTTAATCCTATAGAGATGAGCGGCATCGCTGATCGACGCGTTCGCGGCTCTCGGGATCGCCACGGCACGCGCGAACCCTAGAAGATCGTGACCGCCACAGGTGCCGAGGCGATGCCGTTGGCGATGACGACCAGGGTGGTGGCGCCCGAATCCGCCGCGGCGGGGGTGTCGAAATGGGTGGTGACGGGCGTGGCGCCGGTCGCGACGCCCATCATGCTGTGATCATGGGTTCGCGCATAGACGACATGGCCCGAGGCGGTGTTGGTCAGGCGGACCAGGGGATAATTGGTCGCCGCGCTGAGCTCGTCGCCATAGGCGGCCGCCTCGCTCAGGCCGTTGAGCTGGGTGCCGGTCAGGGCATAGCTTTGCCCGCGGGTCAGGCTGGCCGGGACTGAGGTGATGGTCGGCGCCCAGGCGGCGAGCGGGCCGCCGAGCGGGATGTAGAGCCGCGCCCTGACGTTGAGCGTCGGCGACAGCACCAGCACCTCGCCCGAGGGCAAGGGGAGCAGATAGACCGGTACGCCGCCGGTCGCGTTGGCCGGGCCGGCCGCGGTCATCCGCAGATTCACGCCGTCGAATTCATAGAGCGCGCCGGTCGTGCCCGCGACGAGGACATTGCCGCTGGTCAACAGAGTCGCCGAGGAATCGCCGGCATCGTCGATGCCCGGGAAATCCGGACCGGCCGTCCAGGAGCCGGACTGGGACGGCGTTGCGCCGGGTCGATAGATGGCGGTGTGCGCGGTCTGGCCGGCGCGGGCGGAGCCGGTCGCGAAGACCGATCCGTCGGGTCGCAGCACGGCGGGGCCGATCTCGCCGGGCGGGAAATAGGTGCCCGCTGGGCCGGGCCCGTAGCTCACGCCGCCCACGACCTGGACCGGCGCCGGGCCATAGCCGATGCCGGCTGGAACCGTCGTCGGCGAGGTGAGCGACACCGGGGTCGGGCCGTCCGAAATCCAGCTGTGGTGGCCGGCACGAAATGTTCGGATTGCGGTGTGTTGACCATATCGACGGTGAGCAGGACGCCGCCAGGCAGCTGGGTGAAGCCTTCCTCGGAGAAATTGTCGCTCTTGTCCGTAGCGGCGACCGCAGTCCAAGTGAGGGTTACCGGATCGAGCGACCACATCTTGCGATCGAGCTTGCTGCCGA
Source organism: Sphingomonas sp. P3_C5 (assembly GCF_056402635.1). Taxonomy (NCBI): domain Bacteria; kingdom Pseudomonadati; phylum Pseudomonadota; class Alphaproteobacteria; order Sphingomonadales; family Sphingomonadaceae; genus Sphingomonas; species Sphingomonas sp. P3_C5. Next base: position 1,164,898 of record NZ_JBFUHA010000001.1, on the reverse strand, counting down.
AGATGAAGCGCCCGTCCGGCAGGATGCTGGAGGGCACGTCGCCGATATAGGGCTGGCCCGGCGGCGGGGCGACCATCGTCCAGTGATTGGCGACGGGATCGAACACCGCAGACATGTTGGTGAGGCCCTCGGGCGCGAAGGGCTCGCCATATTTGTCCTGATTATATTCCCCGCCGACGAACAGCACCCGGCCATCGGCGAGCACCGCCTCGGCCGAGGCATAGGGCGCGTAGCCGGCGGGCGGCGCGGCGAGATGAGTCCAGGTGCCCGCGACATAGCTGCCGTTTGCGTCGGGCGTCAGCCGGTAGAAATCGCCGGCGCTCGAGCCTGGCCCGGCCTGCGGATTGGCCTGGGCCATGACCGATCCGTCCGTCAGCAGCATCGCCAGATAGACGCCGACCGGCGGCTGGTGGGAGAGCGCCTGGAGGGTGGGGCTGGGCGTAGGTGTCGGGACAGGCGTGGGCGTGGGAGCGGGCGTGGGGGTTGCGCTGCCGCCGCCACTGCATCCCGACAGGCTGAACGACGCCGCGAGGAACGCTGCGAGCGTGAGCGCGAGAGGCTGCCGGGCCATGCCACCACTCCCCTGTGCGGCCGGGTCATCCCGTTGCCGATTCGATTGTGCGATCCTTTACCTGTGACAGCGGCTGATCAAGGGGCATGTGGCTGCGGCGGTGGCGCGTCGCGCGGCCGCAGGGTGGGCCATCGCCTTGTTGCCACCAAAGCAACTCCATCTCGTGGCGGGCCTTGGGCAAAACAGGTTATTACGGACGCTCAACAATCCGAAAGGGCCAGTCATGCATATCTCCAGAAGGTCGCTGATCCGGGGCTCGGCCGGGCTGGCCTTGTCCGCCATGCTGCCGCTGCGCGCCTGGGCGGACGACGCGCCGGGTACCGGGGTGACGACCGAGCAGGCGATCGGCCGGCTGATCGAGGGCAATCGCAAATTCGCGACCGGCTCGGCGGCGCCCGCTTTCGACATGGCGAAACTGGGCAAGCTCGCCAAAGGACAGGAGCCGTGGGCGACGATCGTCTGCTGCTCGGACAGCCGGGTTCCGCCCGAGCTGATTTTCGAGGTCGGATTCGGCGAGCTGTTCGTGGTGCGCAACGCGGGCAACACCACCGCATCGAGCCAGTCGCTCGGCAGCGTGGAATATTCCGTCGCCGATCTCAAAGTGCCGGTGATTATCGTTCTCGGCCACACCGACTGCGGGGCGGTCAAGGCGGCGAAGAGCGTTATCGACAACAATGCCGTCTTTCCCGGCAGCATCGGCCCGATGGTCGATCCGATCCTGCCGGCAGCGAACGCCGTGCGCGGCCGGCCGCTCGACAGCGCCATCGCCGAGAATATCCACCGCGTCACCGCGCGCCTGCGATCCCCGGAGCAGCCGATCCTCTATCCCGCGCAGCAGGCCGGCAAGCTGGCGGTGTATGGCGCGATCTTCGATATCGATAGCGGCAAGGTCCACTATATCGACATCCCACCGGGCGCATTCCTGCCCACGGAGGCCGCCACGCAGCACTAGCTGCCAATCCGGCAGACGGTTCGGCCCGAGGTTAGATATTGATGCTCGTCGGGATCAGGCTCGGCTGGAGGAAGGTATAGGGGCTGCGGCGTTCGGCGTTGCGGGCGAGGATCCGCGTTTCGACCTCCTGCAGTGCCGCCTGGAAGCGCGGCAGGGCGCAATCGGCACCGATGATCGCCGGATCGCGGAACCACGCAGGATAGGGGAAATCATTGCTGAGATAGGTGCCGAGCGGGCGATAATAGATTGAGCCGAGCAGATAGAGCACATCGAGCTGCTCGAGCGCGAGCGTCAGCGGCGGCATGGAGCCGAGCCATTCCTGGCGGTTATGGCCCGCCTGCACCGTTGGCGCGGGGGCCCAGCCGGCGCCGGTAATGGCAGGGGCAAAGGACATGATCGATTTTTGCGGGAAGTTCACTGCCGCGTGCTGCGCGCTGGCGGTGAACATGACCATCGTGCAGACCAGAGCGAGCTGATCGCGGGTGGTGATGGCCTTGAAGCCCTTGATCGCACCCTCGGCCATGAGCGACGCGGTCCAGGCGGCAAGCTCGGTATCGCCGGTCACCGCGGCATCATCGACATAATAGATGTCGACATATTGAGTCGCCCAGTCGCGGATCGCCTGCCACACCAGCAGGGCATCGTCGCGATAAGGGTAATCCGGCAGCTGCGCGGCATCGGCGACGCCGCGCGAGACGAGATCATTGGGCAGCATCTTGGCGCAGAAATCGAACGACAGGCGCGCCGCGGACGCAGTCAGCTGGCTCGAGGTGATGGTACCGCCGAAGATATGGTCGATCGGGCCGTTCGCCGCGATCAGCGATGTCGCCGCCTGGTTGTTGATGAAGAGCAGCCCCTCGAAATGCGGCACGAGCAGGCCCCAGAGCGGGTGGACGTTGGCGAGATTGCGCTGGGTGGCGACGGCGAAGGCCTCGATCACCAGATGGGTGTGCGCGAGATGCGCAACCAGTTCGTGATAATTGCCGTCGGCAACCTGGACGACGAGCTTGGCCATTTCCCAGCCCCATTGCTCGGCGGCGATCACGGAAGGGGTGAAGATCGGATTGGTGCTGCTGTCCTGGTCGCACTGGATCGCCGCGGGCGTGAGCGCCGAGCCGCCGGGTGGCACGGCGAATAGCGCCATTGGCTGATAGACATATTTCTGCAGGCCATCCCACATGCCCGGAACGAGCGCCGACAGCTCGACATAGTCGGACAGATAGAGGCGGCCGCCGGCGAGCGCGGCGGCGAGCGTATCGCCGGCGACCACCCCCGCATATTGCGCCTCGGTGAGCGGGAAGTTCGCGGGCAGCGCGTCGATGCCCTTGATCAGGACCGCGTTCGGACCGGCGACACGCAGGCGTGCGAAGACATCATCTTCCTGGAAGGTGTAAGCGATGCCGGGCACGCGCAGGCTGTCGAACAGCGCCATATAGGCCTCGAGCGTCGCCGCGGCGGGGTTGCCGATCGCCCCGCTGGGGTCGATCGAGGTGACGATATCGCGCACCTCATTGGCATGGCTCCTGAGCAGCTCTCGGTGCGAATCATGCAGGACGAGATCGACCCCCGTCTGTATCTCGGCACCGATGTGCCCGAGCAGGCCGCCGCCGGGCTGGCGGGCATAATGCGCACGGATATCGGCAGCCGAGGCAGCGATCTCGTGGCAGCGCTCCCGGGCGGCGGCATGCGGCGGTGCGGTGGGCGGCACCTGATGCACATGGCCCGACAGATCGCGGGGGTTCGCCGCGTCATGGGTGACGACCGTGGTGTCGAGGCCGGAGCCGTGCTGCGACAGATCGAGGGCGAGCCGGTTGAAGGCGATCTTCAGCCCCACCTCGATCAGCAGCAGGAACCAGGCGAGCGTCGGCTCGTCGTTCGACGGCACCGTGGCGGACAGCGGCACGCCGGGCAGCGTGGGGACGGTGGTGGTCCATTCATAGGTGACGCGCGAGGCAGCGATCTGGGCGATGCGCTCAGCCTGTTGGGCGGGCGTATCGTTCTGGGGAAGCGTGGGCTGGACGGCTGCGCGCGACATTCGCTGCTCCTGGAAGTCATGTGATGTGATGATCGCCACATTAACCAAAGCAGCAGTAAAGAAAGCCCTACGATTCAGCCATTTCGGTTCCTTTCAGTCGGCCTCGCGCAAATAGCGCAGCTACGGATATGTACTTAACCGCCGGGTAATTCTTGGCCGTTACGTCCCCGGACCATGATTCTGGTCGCGACCCTTTGGCGGACGATGTTCCCGCCCATTCCCGATGTGATCCTGGGCGACTTCAAGCTGTTGCGGGCGGCGCGTCTGCAAAGCCAGATTCCGCTGCTCTACCTGACCCTGTTGCTGACGATCCCGACCACAATCTATGGGTCGAGCCAAGGCGCCCCGGCCTGGGTGCGGCTTGGCATTCCGGTCGTGATGGGGGCTGCGTGCCTGGCGCGCTTCATTACCTGGATGAAGAAGCGCAAGCAGACGCTCGACGTGCACAGCGCCGAGCGGATGGTCACCGGCGCGACCTGGGTTTCGGGGTCGCTAGGCGTGATCTGCAGCATCTGGTGCGTGATGAGCTTTCTCACCGCGCCCGCCGATCTGCGCATCTATTACCCGATGATCATGTCGATGGGGTCGCTCGCCACAGCCTATTGCCTCTCCACGATCCGCGGCGCGACGATCATCAACCTGCTGATCGGGCTGCTGCCGATCTCGCTGCTGCTGCTCTTTTCGGGCAATCGGATGGATCTGGCGGCGGGCACCAGCCTGGTGGTGGCCAGCGCCTTCCTGCTGCGCATGATCTTCCAGCAGCATGACCAGCTGGTCGACCTGCTGCTGCTGCAGCGCCAGATGCGCGAGCTCGCCGACACCGATCCGCTGACCGGCCTGCCCAATCGGCGCGTGCTCGCCGAGCGGCTCGACGAGCAGATCCAGCGCGCCGGGCCGAACGCCAGTTTCGCGCTCGCCCTGCTCGATCTCGACGGGTTCAAGCCGGTCAACGACCAATATGGCCATGGCTGCGGCGACCTGCTGCTGTGCGAAGTCGCTGACCGGCTGCGCGCGGCGTGCGGGCCGAACGCCCTGCCCGCCCGGCTCGGCGGCGACGAATTCGCGATCCTGGTGCCGGCCGGTTCAGCGATCAGCCTCGCTGCGATCGCCGACCATATGCTCGCGGCGCTGGTGCCGCCCTATCGGATCGAAGGCCATGTCATCCGGGTGGGCGCGAGCATCGGCGTCGCCACCTGGCCGGGCGACGGGGCGACATCGCGGGACTTGTTCGAGACCGCTGACGCCGCGCTTTATGCGGTGAAGGCCCAGCGGAACGAGCGCTGCACGCCTGGCGGTGATGAGGAGCCCGAGGCGCGGGTGCAGGCGGCCTGATAAGGTTGGGCTGCGGGGTGTCGCGCTACCCAGCTGGTGTCAGCATCAACATCTGCCGAGCACCAGCTGTCGAAAGGACGCATTCACCTCGGCCGGACCCAGCTCCGGCTTGCGGCTCAGCCACCAGTGCAGGACCGTGAGAAAACTTTCGGTCACGTAGCTGATGGCAAGATCCTTCGGGATTCCAGCGAAACCGGGAATCGCCTGCCATTCCTGGGCGACCGCGGCGGCGAGAGCGCTGCGGATTTCCTGAACTGCCACAGTCCCTCCGCGGTCGCCGAGAAGGGCGCGGTAGACATCGGCATACCCGGCCGCGTGCTCGAACATCGCGAGGCTGAAGCGTAACGGCGCGTCGGGCACGGCGGTGCTGTCCGATGCCGCAATGCCCGCCTGCAAGTCCGTGCGAAGATGGGCGAAGCCAATTCGTAACAGATCGTCTTTGCCGGTTACGTGCGCGTAGAAGGTGGCGCGGCCGATATCGGCTTCGTCGATGATGTCCTGGACGGTTATGGCGGCATAACCCTTGCGGACGATCAGGCGCATCAGTGCGTCGTGCAGCGCCCTGCGCGTTCGGGCCGATCGCCGGTCGATCTTCGGCTTTTGCAGGACAGCCGCCGCCGATGTGTTCGGTACCGAACGGATCTCGCGCATCGTCTCTGGCCTTTCCGAACAGGATGTTCGTTTTGAGACATCGCGTTCTGGATCATCCCCGACTGCATTTCAAGCGGCCGGCGATTGCAGACGGCAAGGCTCTCTGATGAAAGTCGGATTTCTCACTATTGAAAGGACAAGGATGCACGGACACAAGGGCATAGGCTTTCCCCGCCTCTATGATTTCCTGCTCCGCCGCATGACCGGCGGCTGTGAAGCCAGCTATCGTGACGAGGTCCTCGATCGGGCGGCTGTCGCGCCGGGCGACGCGGTGCTCGATGTCGGCTGTGGTACCGGCACACAGGCGCTGTTGACGCTCGCGCGCGTGTTGCCGGGTGGAAGCGTGATCGGGCTCGACATCAACCCGCGCATGATCGCGGCCGCGCGTCGCAAGATATGCCGCGCCGGAGCTGCCATCGAGGTCGTTCAAGGCGACGCGACGGCGCTCCCGTTCGATGCCGATCGCTTCGACGTCGTGATGGTCACGACCGTTCTGCACATGATCGCGACCCCGGAGCATCCGACATGTCTCGCCGAAGCGCGGCGGGTATTGAAGCCGGGCGGGCGGCTTGTGCTGATCGATTATGCCGGCAAGCTCGAGACCAGGCGGCATATGTCAGCCCGGCACGGGCCGCATGGCCGCTTCGATCTGCACGAATTGCGCGACGTCGTTGCCGAAGCGGGATTCGAGGCTATCAGGGAAGGCGACCTTGGCTGGCTGAGCCTCAGCTATCTCGTCGCTGAGCGTCCGAGCCGCGCAGCCGTTTCAGGCATTTGACGTGAAATGACCGGCCGGGATCAGGCCCTGCCCATCGCGAAGATCGGCTCGAAACAGCCAAGGATGAGGCGCTTCGCGTCGAACGGGGGTTCGCCGGCCGCGTCCATGCGCTCGTCATGGTGCATCTTCTCTTCGGCCGCCTGGAACTGCGCCTTGTCGGGCCAGATCTGCCAAGTGAAGACGATCTTCTCGCCCTCTTTCGCGGCGACGGCGCGGCGGAAATCGGTCTGCTGGCCGGTGGGGATGTAATCCTCCCAGCATTCGACAATCTCGAGGCAGCCATATTCCCTGAAGAAGGCGGCGCTATTCTCGGCCCATCTCCGATAGGCCTCCATCTCTCCTTCGGGCACCGGGATCACGAGGCCGCAAACATACATGGTTCAGGTTCCTGCTGTGCTGGGGTCTTGTGGATCATCGAGGCGAGCGTGGATGTCGCGATAGGCCGCGGCGATGAGCGCCGTGAGCGCGGCGTCGTCCACCGGCTGGCCCCAGCGCAGTTTAACGTGCCGCATGCGCTTGCCTGAGCCTTCGAGCAGGCGGGCGGGATCGGGCAGCGACGCGCCGTGGAAGAAGCCGATATTCACATGGAGGCTGAAGGCGTTGACATAAGCGAACGCGGCATCCCGCACACAGGCGGTGGGGTGGCCGTCATGCAGAATCTCGCACACGTCCGGTCCGCAGGCTCGCATGGTTTCGAACCACGGCCGGGCCATGGCGCGAAGATCGTCGTCGCCCGCCGCGAACCAGGCGTCGACGCTGGGATCCTTCCTGACGGCACCCGGAAGCAGGAAGAGCTGGGTCATGGGGTGAGATTGCCATCACCGTCGCCGATGTCGAGTGGAATCCGGCTCGCGGTGGTGTGTTAAGTTCAGTCGGACAAGCGCTCAATCCACGCACCGTGCGCCTGCACGTCGGCGAGGATGACAGGCTCCGCATAGTCGGGCCAGCTCTGGACCCAGACCTGTTGCTTGGCGGCGATGCGGTTGGGCTCCATGCGGACCCAGGCGAGCGGGCGCTCGGAGGTGGCGCGATCCGCGGCGGCGGCCATCGCCGCTTCGATCCGCGCCTGGCGCTCCTCGCCGAGATATTGCCAGACAACCGAGTGCATCAGCACCCGGGTGACGCCGGCGGCTTGCGGCTCGGCAAGGCGCGCCTCGACCCAGTCGGCGGCGTCGCCCTGACTGATATCGACCGGCTTCTCGGCAATCATTGCGATGGCGCTGGTGAGGCGCTCCATGCGGTCTGGATTGTCGGCCCAGACATAGGCGCGCAGGCGATCGGCCGCCGCCGGATTGCGCACGTCGATCGGCTGGATCTCCACGCCGCGCACTGAGACGACCTCGATCGGGACATCGGGTGGCGGCGAGCCACGCCATTCCGGCTTGATGGTGACGGACGAGTCGACCGGGCCGAATCGCGCCCCGCCGAGATCGAAGCTGAAGCGATCGATCAGCAGGTTGAGGCCAGCGCTGGAGCCGATCTCGAGCAATTCCACCTTGGGCCCATGGCGGCGGGCGACTTCTATCAGCCCGATCATCAGCGCAGCCGAGCGGCCCGCCTCATTGGTCTGGGGCGGGCCGTCGAGCCAGGGATAGAGCGACTCGTCATGAACGGCGAAGGTGTCGTTGAGGATCTGCTGGACCTCGCCCGGCTCGGTGACGGTGCCGGCGAAGACCTGCGAGAGCGCCGGCGCCACGCCGGCGAGATCGAGCGCGTGCAGGCCGCCGACCAGGCGCAGCGGGAGTGCATCGGTGGTCGGCTCGCCCGGCCAGTCGAGAACCCGGCGGCCGGTGCGGGTTTCGCGGTTGAGGCAAATGGCGAGCGCGGCGCAGATACGCGCGGTGATCGGCGCGCCCATCACGTTGCAGAAATGCTCCTGGATCAGGAATGCGCCCCGGTTGTTCTCTTCGCTGGACATGGCCGCCCTTCTACGCTGATCGCCGCGTCTGTTGCGCCCGCGAACACCCCCAAGTAAAGCCCCGCTCACTCATGACCGATCCGATCATCATTGCCGTCCCCAAGGGGCGCATCCTTGCCGAGGCCGTGCCGCTGCTCGAACGCGCCGGAATCACGCCCGAAGCCGCGTTCAGCGACGAGGACAGCCGCGCGCTACGCTTCTCGACCAGCAACCCCGGGATCGACCTGATCCGGGTGCGCGCCTTCGATGTCGCGACCTTTGTGGCGCATGGGGCGGCGCAGCTCGGGATCGTTGGATCGGACGTGCTGGCCGAGTTCGATTATTCGGAGCTTTATGCGCCGGTCGATCTCGGCATCGGGCATTGCCGGCTGTCGGTCGCCGAGCCGGCCGACATGGCCGAGACCGACGATCCGCGTGGCTGGAGCCATGTGCGGATCGCGACCAAATATCCGCATGTGACGCGCCAGCATTTCGAGGCGCGCGGAGTGCAGGCGGAATGCGTGAAGCTCAATGGCGCGATGGAGCTGGCACCGACGCTTGGGCTGGCGCCGCGGATCGTTGACCTCGTCTCTTCGGGAAAGACGCTGAAGGAGAATGGGCTGGTCGAGGTCGAGGTGATTGCCGAGGTGACCTCGCGCCTGATCGTGAACCGGGCCGCGTTCAAGACCCGGATTGAAGTGGTGCCGCTGGTGGAAGCGTTCCGGCGGGCTGTGGGAGTTCTCCCCTCCCGCTTGGGGGAGGGGTCGGGGGAGGGCCTGTCATCACAAGCCACCGCCCAACCGACACGCCCTCCCCTAACCCCTCCCGCAAGCGGGAGGGGGATTTGATCCGCCTTTCCACCTCCGAGCCTGGGTTCGAGCGGGACTTTGCGGCGCTGGTCGACGCGCGCCGCGAGGCTGATGCCGATGTCGCGCGTGACGTGCGGACCATCATCGCGAGCGTTCGTGATGAAGGCGATGCGGCGCTTCAGGCGTTCACCAGGAAGTTCGACCATCACGATCTCAACCAGACCGGCTGGCGGATCGAAAAGGCAGAGTGGGTGGCCGCGCATCAGTCGCTGTCCCCAGAGCTGCGCGCGGCGCTCGAGCTCGCGGCCGAGCGGATCGCGACGTACCATCTGAAGCAGAAGCCCGAGGACAGCGACACGGTCGATTCCGCCGGCGTCCGCCTCGGCGCACGCTGGAACGCGATCCAGAATGCCGGCATCTATATTCCCGGCGGTCGCGCGGCCTATCCTTCCTCGGTGCTGATGAATGCGATTCCGGCCAAGGTCGCCGGCGTCGAGCGGCTCGTAATGGTGACGCCGACGCCCAATGGCGAGGTCAATCCGCTTGTCCTCGCTGCCGCGCATATCGCCGGCGTCGACGAGATCTGGCGGATCGGCGGCGCACAGGCGATTGCCGCGCTGGCTTATGGCACCGGGCGGATCGCGGCGGTCGATGTGGTCACCGGGCCCGGCAACGCCTGGGTCGCCGAGGCCAAGCGCCAGCTCTACGGTGTGGTCGGGATCGACATGGTCGCGGGGCCGAGCGAGATCGTCGTCGTCGCGGACGGCAAGAATGATCCGGAATGGATCGCCGCCGACCTGCTCAGCCAGGCTGAGCATGATCCGACCAGCCAGTCGATCCTGTTCACTGACGATGCCGATTTTGCAAAGGCAGTCGCTGACGCAGTCGATCTCCAGATCGGCCAACTCGCGACCGCGCAGGTCGCGCGGACGAGCTGGGATGCAAATGGTGCGATCATCATCACCGCCGATCTGTTCGAGGCGATCCCGCTAGTCGACCGGCTCGCGCCCGAGCATCTCGAGCTTGCGTGCGATGACCCGCAGCCTTTGTTCGACCGGGTGCGGCATGCCGGATCGGTGTTCATGGGGCGGCACACGCCCGAGGCGATCGGCGACTATGTGGCCGGGCCCAACCATGTGCTGCCGACCGGCCGCCGGGCGCGTTTCGCGTCGGGGCTGTCGGTTCTCGATTTCATGAAGCGCACCAGCTTTCTTCAGCTCGACCCGGCGGCGCTTGCCGCTATCGGCCCGGCGGCAATCGCGCTGGCGGATGCCGAGGGGCTTCCCGCTCACGCCAAGTCGGTCGCGCTTCGCCTCGCCGGCGACCAGACGGATTTATTGTTATGACCAAGACGAACGCTCGCTCCAGGGCCCGCGCCGCCGCGCGGCTCGCCGCCACCCAGGCGCTGTACCAGCATGAGATGAAGGCGATCGCGGTTGCGCCGTTGCTGCATGAATTTCACCAGCACCGGCTCGGCGCGACGATCGAAGATGCCGAATATGCCGAGGCCGAGGTCGATTTCTTCGACGATGTGGTGAAGGGCGCGATCGCACGACAGGATGAGATCGACGTGGCGATCCGGGGCAAGCTTGCCAGCGGCTGGGCGCTTGAGCGGCTTGATCGCTCGATGCGCGCGATCCTGCGGGCCGGGACTTACGAGTTGCTGGCACGCGCCGACGTGCCGACCGCGACGGTGATCACTGAATATGTCGATGTCGCCAATGCCTTTTTCGACAAGCGCGAGGCTGGGTTCGTGAATGGATTGCTCGACGCGATTGCGAAGGATGTTCGGGGTTAGCGCTCCAAAAAGCCCCTCCCCTTCAGGGGAGGGGTTGGGGTGGGGGACTAATTCGAGCGTTCGCGTGACTCCCCCACCCCCTGCCCCTCCCCTGAAGGGGAGGGGAGAAGCATGACCGAGTCCGAATTCCTTTCTGCCCTTCGCGCCCTCCCACTCCACGCAGCGGCACGGGGCCTGCATGACGATACCGCGCTTCTCGCGATCGCCGGCCCGCTTGTCCTGACCACCGATACCCTGGTGGAGGGCGTGCACTATCTCCCCTCCGACCCGGCCGAGGACGTCGCCTGGAAGCTCGTGGCGGTGAATCTGTCCGATCTCGCCGCCAAGGGGGCGACGCCGGTGGGGGTGCTGCTCAACTATCCGCTCGCCGGCGACAGCGCCTGGGATCGGGCGTTCCTTGGCGGGTTGAACGAAGCTCTACTCCGCTTCGCTTGCCCATTGATCGGCGGCGATACCGTTTCGCTGCTGGCCGGCAGCCCCCGCGTTCTTACGCTCACCGCGATCGGTAATGACGCGCCTGCCCCGCCGAGAAGCGGCGCACGAGATGGGGATGCCTTGTGGGTTGCCGGCACGATCGGCGACGCGGGGGCCGGCCTTGCTATCGCGCGTGGCGAGGCCGGGCCGGCGAGCCTGCTTGCTGCCTATCGCCGTCCGGTGCCGCTCCTCGCCGAGGGTCGGCTGCTTGCGCCTGTCGTCCATGCGATGATGGATGTGTCGGACGGGCTGTTGCTCGACGCTTCGCGCATGGCGGCAGCGAGCGGGGTTGGCGTTACTGTCGAACTCGCCGCAATCCCGCTGTCAGCCGACTATAGCAGCCATGCCGGTGCCGATCGCGCCGCGCGCCTCGCTGCCGCCACCTCGGGCGATGATTATGCGCTGTTGTTCGCGATGCCCGAGGGCGCGCAGCCACCTGTCCGCGCCGCGCTGATCGGCAGCTTCGCCACCGGCACCGGACTAACTTTGCGCGATGGTGCCGAAACGATACCACTCCCGCCACGTTTGGGTTTTGAACACCGGGTCTGATCGGCTTGCGCTCGCGCCCCGCGCCTTTATACAGCCGAGCAAACCGTTGGCAGCACAAGCTTTCGCTAGGCTGACCGGCAAATTAGGGGAAGAGCTTCATGACGATCGTCTATGCGGCCATGATTTGCGGCCTGATCGCCGTACTTTATGGCATTATCACCAGCCGACAGATTCTCGCTGCCAGTCCCGGCAACGAAAAAATGCAGGATATCGCCGCCGCGATCGCGGAAGGCGCCAAGGCCTATCTCGGCCGGCAATATCGCACCATCGCCATTGTCGGCGTGGGCGTCGCGGTCATCGTTTTCTTCTTTCTCGGCCCGATCTCGGCGGCAGGCTTCGTCATCGGCGCCGTCCTCTCTGGCGTGACCGGCTTTATCGGCATGAACGTGTCGGTGAAGGCCAATGTCCGTACTGCTGAAGCCGCTCGCACCTCGCTGCAGGGCGGGCTGACCATGGCATTCCGCTCGGGCGCGGTCACCGGCATGCTGGTGGCGGGCCTCGGCCTGCTGGCGATCACGCTGATGTTCTGGTACTTGATCGCGATCGCGCATTATGACCTGGCCGTGCAGGCGGATCGCCGTGTCATTGTCGATACGCTCGTCGCGCTCGCTTTCGGCGCTTCGCTGATTTCGATCTTCGCCCGTCTCGGCGGCGGCATCTTCACCAAGGCAGCTGACGTCGGCGCCGACCTCGTCGGCAAGGTCGAGGCCGGCATTCCCGAGGACGACCCCCGCAACCCAGCGACCATCGCCGATAATGTCGGCGACAATGTCGGCGATTGCGCCGGCATGGCGGCCGATCTGTTCGAAACCTATGTCGTCACCATTGGCGTGACCATGGCCTCGATCGCGCTACTGCTGCCCAATGCCGACCATCTGTTCCAGCTGATGACCCTGCCGCTGATCGTCGGCGGCGTGTGCGTGATCACCTCGATCATCGGGACCTATTTCGTCCGTCTCGGCAGCAACAATTCGATCATGGGCGCGCTCTACAAGGGCTTCTGGACCACCGTGATCCTGTCAATCCCGGCAATCTATTTCGCGAGTCAATATGTGCTGGGCGACATGCATGCCCTGATCGGCGGCGCCCGGTTCTTGGACGGCGCAACGACGACGACCACCGGTTTCACCGGCATGGGCCTGTTCTGGTGCATGATGATCGGCCTCGCGCTCACCGGCGCTCTGGTGTGGATCACTGAATATTATACCGGCACCAATTATCGCCCGGTCCGCTCGATCGCCAAGGCGTCCGAGACCGGCCACGGCACAAACGTCATCCAGGGCCTTGCCGTCAGCCTCGAGAGCCCGGCGCTGCCGACGCTCGTCATCTCGATCGCGGTGATCGGCTGCTTCCAGCTTGCCGGCATCATCGGCATCGCCTTCGGTGCCACCGCGATGCTGGCCCTGGCCGGTATGGTGGTTGCGCTCGACGCTTACGGGCCGGTGACCGACAATGCCGGCGGCATTGCCGAAATGGCCGGCCTGCCGGACGACGTCCGTCAGCGTACCGATGCGCTGGATGCGGTTGGGAACACCACCAAGGCCGTCACCAAGGGCTATGCGATCGGCTCCGCCGCACTCGCCGCGCTCGTGCTGTTCGGCGCCTATACGACTGACCTGGGCATCTACTTCCCCGATCTCCAGGTCGATTTCACCCTCTCCAATCCGTACGTCATCGTCGGCCTGCTGCTCGGCGCGCTGCTGCCGTTCAGCTTCGGCGCGTTCGGCATGACCGCGGTGGGCCGTGCGGCCGGCTCGGTCGTCGAGGACGTCCGGGCGCAGTTCCGCGACAATCCCGGCATCATGGAGGGCACGGTTCGCCCGAACTATGCCCGCACCGTCGATCTCGTCACCAAGGCGGCGATCAAGGAGATGATCATCCCGTCGCTGCTGCCGGTGCTCGCACCGATCGCGGTGTATTTCATCATCACCGCGGTTGCCGGCCAGGCGAGCGGCTTCGCGGCACTGGGCGCGCTGCTGCTCGGTGTGATCGTGTCGGGCCTGTTCGTCGCCATCTCGATGACATCGGGCGGCGGCGCATGGGACAATGCCAAGAAGTATATCGAGGACGGCAATCATGGCGGCAAGGGCAGCGAAGCCCATAAGGCCGCTGTGACCGGCGACACGGTCGGTGATCCCTATAAGGACACGGCCGGCCCGGCGGTGAATCCGATGATCAAGATCACCAACATCGTCGCTCTGCTGCTGCTCGCAGCGCTGGCGCATGCCGGGATCGCGGGCTAGGCGATCCGCTTTGCGCGGGAATGAAGCCCGCGCCCATCAACCAGGCCGCGCCGAAAGCGATTTCGGCGCGGTTTTGGTTCAGAAAGCTGTTGCGCTTCGGCGGTTTAGCGCCCGATAAGGCGATGAGATCGAACCGGGGGGTGACGTTATGCGGCGAATCATATGGGGGGCGATTGCCCTGATCTCGCTGGCGTCGGCCGCGACGGCGGAGGATTCCCGGCCAGCCAAGCTGGTACCGGTCGAAGCGTTTGCGGACCAGCCCTTTCTTTCCAGGCCGCTGCTGTCGCCCGACGGGCTCAGCATTGCCGCACGCACCACGGTCGATGGCAAATCGAAGCTGCTGATCTTCCAGATCGACGGCAAGACGCCCCCGCATCCGTACGGCTTGGGCGAAGCGACGATCGCCGACCTCAACTGGGCCGGCCCCAAGCGTGTGCTGCTTACGGTGGGCACCAAGACCAGCATCGAGGGCGAGGATTTCCCGATTCAGCGCCTGCTCTCCATCGACGTGGTCAGCGGTGCCGTCCAGATCCTCGACAAAAACAGCAACGGGCTCCTTGCCGGTGACGTCCTCTATAGCGACCCGGCCGGCGCCTGGATCCTCGTGTCGAGCCAGAACGATATCTATTCCACGCCTTCGGTGAAGCGCATCGACATGGCGACCGGCGCGGTCAAGGAGGTCGAGAAGGCAAGGCCGGATGTCTGGAACTGGTATGCGGACAATCAGGGCGTGGTTCGCGCCGGCATCGCCTATAGCGGCGAGCGCTGGACATTATGGTATCGCGAGACGGCCGGGGACCCACTGAAGCCGATACGCAGCAAGGCTGCCAAAAAGGATGACGACAAGGGCGCGGTCGACGGCATGCGCTTTCTCGCCGGCGACAATAGCGGCATGATCATCACCAATTCCAGGACCGGACGCTTCGCCGCCTATCATTATGATTTCAAAACCGGGACGATCGGCGACGCGATCTATGAGAACCCCGAGGTCGATCTCAGCACCGCCATCGTCGATCCGATCACCGGGATCGTCTCCGGCGTCACCTATGAGGACGACCGGTGGCACGTGAACTGGCTCGATCCGACGATGCGGGCGCTGCAGGCGCGGATCGAGAAGGCGCTTCCCAATGCCGAGGACATCATCCTCAACCAGAGCCAGGACGGCAATCGCATGCTGATCTGGTCGGGCAGCGCCTCCGATCCGGGCACCTATTATCTATTCGACAAGGCGGCGAAGCGGATGGATGCGATCGCCACCCCGTACAGCAAACTGGACGGCGTCGCGCTGGCCCCGGTCACCGCGGTCAGATACAAAGCGCGCGACGGTCTCACCATCCCCGGCTATCTGACGCTCCCGCTGGGGCGGCCCGAGCACGGCCTTCCGCTAATCGTCATGCCGCATGGCGGGCCCTTCGCGCGCGACACATGGGATTATGATCCCTTCGTGCAGTTTCTCGCCAACCGCGGTTATGCAGTATTGCAGCCGAACTTTCGCGGCTCGACCGGCTTCGGCAAGGACTATGTCGAGAAGGGCTATGGCCAATGGGGCCGGGCGATGCAGGACGATGTCGATGACGGCGTCGACTGGTTGATCAAATCGGGCAAGGTCGATCCCAAACGTGTCTGCATCATGGGCGCATCCTATGGCGGCTATGCAGCCTTGTGGGGCGCCATTCGCAACCCGGACAAATATCGTTGCGCCGTCAGCCTTTCGGGCGTGACCGACCTGCCCGGCATGCTGCGTTTCGACCGACGGAGCTTCAGCGCGCCGCGCTATTTCCGCGAATGGCAGACCCATGTGCGGGGCGAAGACAAGAAGCTCGACCTCGATACGGTATCGCCTTTGGCACAGGCCGCGCGGCTGAACGTGCCGGTGCTGATCGCGCATGGCGAGAAAGACGACAATGTTCCGCCCAAACAGGCGCACCAGATGGTCAAGGCGCTCGCCGGCAAGCCCAATGTCGAGGCGCTCTTCTACAAGGACGAAGGGCACGGCCTGACCAAGAAGGAGGACCTGGCCGATTTCCTGAAGCACCTCGACGCCTTCCTGACCAAGCATAATCCGGGCTAGCCTGTGCGGGCGCGCTCCCGCTTCCCTTTTCGTGGCTCCTGAGCTAAGGCGCGCGCTCAGGATTTCCCCACATCGCTAGAGGTTTGTTTGGCCAAGGAAGAATTGCTCGAAATGCGCGGCCAGGTGGTGGAGCTTTTGCCCAACGCCATGTTCCGCGTGAAACTAGAGAATGATCACGAAATTCTCGGCCATACCGCCGGCAAGATGCGCAAGAACCGCATCCGCGTGCTGGTGGGCGACGAGGTGCTCGTCGAGCTGACTCCCTACGACCTCACCAAGGGTCGAATCACCTACCGCTTCAAGTGACGCGCACGGCGTGTCACCGGGGCCGCTTCAAGTGACGCGCGTGGCGCGTCACCCCGGCCAGGGCCGGGACCCGGGCTGAATGGAGCCGCCCGTGCGGCTCGTCCTCGCTTCCGCCAGCCCCCGCCGCCGCGACCTGCTCGCGCGTCTTGGTGTTGTGCCGGCGCGGGTGACCGCTCCCGATATCGATGAGACGCCGCTGCCGCGCGAGGTGCCGCGCGCCTATGCGCTGCGGCTTGCCGAAGCCAAGGCGCGTGCGGTCGATCGCGCGGCCGACGAGATCGTGCTGGCGGGCGATACAGCGATCGTGCTTGGCCGCCGCATCCTGCCGCCGGCCGAGACCCCGGAGATCCAGCGCAAATTGCTTGGCCTGCTTTCGGGGCGGCGCCATCATTGCCTCACTGCGATCTGCGTGATCGATGCGAGCGGCAAGGCGCGCACCCGCCTTTCCGACACAATCGTCGCGTTCAAGCCGCTCGATAGCGCTGAGATCGAGGCGTATATCGCTTGCGGCGAGGGGCTGGGGAAAGCCGGCGGCTATGCCATTCAGGGCCGGGCCGAAGCCTTTGTCCGCTTTCTTTCGGGCAGCCATTCGGGCGTGATCGGACTGCCCTTGTTCGAGACGCGTGCGCTGCTCGTGACGGCCGGAATCGCGCTTGGCTGAGTGGCTCTATGAGGCGGGGATCGGCGAGACCCGCGCCGCGCTGATTGAGGACGGCGACATCCTCGAAGCGCGGATCGAACTCAACGATGGGGCGCCGCGTGTCGGGGCTATCCTGCCTGCGCGGCTGATCGAAATCACCGTGCGTGGCCGCGAGGGCCGCGTGGCGCTCGATAGCGGCGGCGAGGCGCTGCTCAGCCTCTTGCCGGCGGGCATCACCCAGGGCGCGGCGCTGACCGTCGAGATCGTCCGTGAAGCGATCCCGGAGCCGGGGCGGGCGAAGCTGGCCAAGGCAATCCCCGCCGTGCCGGGCACCCTGCCCGCGCCGGGCCCCGATCTGCTCACGCGGCTCACCGAATCGGGGCATAAGGTGCGCCAGCTTCGCGCGCATGAAGCCGATCAGCTTGAGGCGGCTGGCTGGTCCGAAGTGCTTGAGGAAGCCATGACCGGCGAAATCGCCTTTATCGGCGGCGCGTTGCGGATGACGCCCACCCCGGCGATGACCCTGTTCGATGTCGATGGCCAGCCGCCGCTCGAGGCTTTGGCGGTCTCGGCCGCAGGGGCGGTCGCGAAGGCGATCCTGCGTCATGACATTACCGGATCGATCGGAATCGACTTCCCGACGCTTGAAGGAAAAGCCGCGCGCCAGGCGGTGGCGGCGGCGATCGATGCCGGCCTGCCGCTGCCGTTCGAGCGGACGGCGATGAATGGCTTTGGCTTTCTGCAGATCGTCCGTCGCCGCGCCCGCGCCTCACTGCCCGAGTTGCTGCGTGCCGATCCGGCGGGTACCGAGGCGCGCGCCTTGTTCCGGATGATCGAGCGGACGCCGCCGCCCGTGCCGCGGCACCACCGGATTTCGCGGCGCGTTCAGGCCTGGCTGGCCGCTCGGCCGGCCCTGGTTGCCGAGCTGGCGCGGCGTAGCGGTATCGAGCCCCAGTTCGAGGTGATGTGAGATGAAGAAAGACAAATGCGCGATCTGCGGCAAAGCGGTCAGCCCGGCGCACACGCCCTTTTGCAGCCAGGGCTGCCGCGACCGCGATCTGCTGCAATGGCTTGGCGAGGGCTATCGCATTCCGGCAGGCCCGGCCGAGCGCGATGAGGAAAACAGTCCGCCGCCCGGGCTGGACAGCGCCAACGACGCCGATTAAGAGGCCGCCTTCCCGCGCTCCATCCTGTGGCGCCGGATATGCCCGGGTAGCTCAGTTGGTAGAGCATGCGATTGAAAATCGCAGTGTCGGCGGTTCGATCCCGTCCCCGGGCACCACTTCTTCCATCAGCGATGTGACGCTCTGATCCTGCCGGGTAGCGCAGTCTTTCACGCAGTTGAATCGTGCGCGTGTTGGGAATGTCATGCCAGGTGCTGACATTCCCAACCTGTACAATGATTGGTACAGATTCGCGCAAATGACGGCTCAGGCGGCTGCTGCTCCGTTGGGATGCCAGGCGACGACCTGCTGCCGCTGATCGCCGAGCTTCTCGATGCCGAGGGTGACGACATCGCCTGCCTTCAGGAACCAGGGCTCGGGCTTCTGCCCCATGCCGACACCTGGCGGGGTGCCGGTGGAGATGATGTCGCCGGGTTCGAGCGTCAGGAACTCGCTGAGATAGGAAACGAGCTTGGCGATGCCGAAGATCATCGTCTTGCTGCTGCCGTCCTGGACGCGCTTGCCGTTGACCTCGAGCCACATGCCGAGATTCTCAGGGTCGCCGACCTCATCAGCGGTGACCAGCCACGGGCCGACGGGTCCGAAGGTGTCGCAGCCCTTGCCCTTGTCCCAGGTGCCGCCGCGGTTGAGCTGGAAGTCGCGCTCGGAGAGGTCATGGATGGTGCAATAGCCGGCGACATAATCGAGCGCTTCCGCCTCGGTGACATAGGAGGCGCGGCTGCCGATGATTACACCGAGCTCGACCTCCCAATCCGTCTTCACCGATCCGCGCGGGATCATGACCGTGTCGTTAGGCCCCTGCAGGCAGGAGACCGCCTTGGTGAAGAAGATTGGCTCGGGCGGAATCGGCATGTTCGATTCAGCGGCATGATCGGCATAGTTGAGGCCGATCGCGAGGAATTTGCGCGTGCCCGCCACCGGGACGCCAAGGCGCGGCGATCCCTCGACCAGCGGCAGCGAGGCTGGATCGAGCGCCGCGAGCTTTGCAAGGCCTGCGGGCGAGATCTCAGCCGCGCCGAGATCGGCGACATGGCCGGAAAGATCGCGAACACGCCCTTCGGCATCGAGCAGGCCGGGCTTTTCCTGGCCCACCGGGCCGTAACGCAGCAATTTCATCAGATGGGCATCCTCAACGGGTATAAGGTCGGTGCAGCGCGATATCGCGATTGAGCTCAACCCCAAAGCCCCGTCTATCGCCGACGATAGAAAAGACGATCTCGCCGACCCGGCAAAGCGCGCCTATAGGGAGCGCGCGCCGCTGAACCGCCTTGCTCGTCGAGGCTGCGCGTCGTGAAGCTGAAATAGCCGAAAGCCCGAGAGACTATGAACCCCTCCCTGTTCCGCGTCGCCGCCACGGACAGCGTCGCAACCGCGCTCGACGATCTGGCGGCCGGAACCATCGCCAGCGTGGGCAATAGCGAAGTGACCCTGACCGAAGCGGTCGGGCGTGGCCATAAGGTGGCGCTCCGCGCGATCGCGCCTGGCGAGCCAGTGCTGAAATTCGGCTTTCCGATCGGCCGCGCCACCGCCCCGATTGCGCCGGGCGACCGCGTCCACACCCATAATGTCTCGACCGCGCTGGAAGCGAGCGCGGACTATTCCTGGCAGCCCCATCAGGACGACGCAGAGGACACCACGCCGCGCGCGGGTTTCGCCGGCTATCGCCGCGCCGATGGACGCGTGGGCACGCGCAATGAGATCTGGGTGATCCCGACCGTCGGCTGTGTCGCCCGCACCGCGCAGAAGATCGCCGAGCGCGCTGACCGGAAGCACGCCGGGCGCATCGACGGCGTCCATGCCCTGACCCATCCGTTCGGCTGTTCGCAGCTCGGCGACGATCTCGACGGGACGCGCTCGGTGCTGGCGGCGCTCGCCGCGCATCCCAATGCCGGCGGGGTGCTGTTGCTTGGGCTGGGCTGCGAATCGAACCAGCTCGACCGGCTACTCGCTGAAATCGACCCGGCCGTGCATGGCAAGATCCGGACGCTCGCGGCGCAGGTCGCGGGCGACGAGGTCGAGGAGGGCCTGGCGCTGGTCGACGCGATGGTCGAGGAGGTCGCGCTGACGCAGCGGACCGAGGTGCCGCTGTCGGAGCTCGTGCTCGGGGTGAAGTGCGGGGGTTCGGATGGCTTTTCGGGGCTCACCGCCAATCCTCTGGTCGGCCGGATGAGCGACGCAGTGACCGGTGCCGGCGGCACCGCGATCCTCACTGAGATCCCCGAGATTTTCGGTGCCGAGCAATTGCTGATGGACCGCGCCGCCGACGAGCAGGTGTTCGATGGCATCGGCGCGCTGGTCAACGACTTCAAACGCTATTTCACTGACCATGGCGAGCCGGTCTCCGAGAACCCGTCGCCCGGCAACATCGCCGGCGGGATCACGACGCTGGAGGAGAAATCGCTCGGCGCGGTACAGAAGGCGGGGCACGCCATCGTCACTGATGTGCGCCGCTATGGCGAGCGCGTGCGGCGGACTGGCCTGACCCTGCTCGAAGCGCCGGGCAACGACGCGGTCTCCTCGACTGCGCTCGCTGCGGCCGGCGCTACCGTGATCCTGTTCACCACCGGACGTGGCACGCCGCTTGGCTTCCCGGTGCCGACGATCAAGATCGCCTCGAACAGCCCGCTCGCGGCGCGCAAGCCGGGCTGGATCGATTTCGATGCCGGCCGCGTGCTCGGCGAAGGGATGGAGCCGGTGGCTGACGCCCTGCTCGACACGATCCGGCGGATCGCATCAGGCGATGAGACCGCGGCCGAGCGTAATGGCGAACGCGAGATCGCGATCTGGAAGCGCGGCGTCACCTTGTAAGCCGGCGGCTGATCGCTCAGGCCCGTTCGTCAAACAACGCTATGCCGCCTGCCCCAGACAATCTCCATATCACGAGGGCCGCGACGTGCGCGGGCGGCTGGGCGTGGGCCGCTATGCCCTTTGAGGGCGCGCACCGCGAAATAGATCCGATCGACGAGGCTGGCTGACGGACTCCGTGAACGAACCGGCCGTGTAGAGACCGGGTGGTCCGCGACAATGTCGAGATCGAGACTATAGTTGCAGGTAAGGACCAGCGGCCCGCGTTGCTGATCGGGCAGGATGGCGATCGGTTGGGTGTGGGCAATCGCCTCAACCGGGTCGACAGGTCTGCAGTCCATTGCGATCGCATGCACCAGCACCAGGGTGGGCTCGCCTTTGCGCGGCTCCTTCATGGCCGCTGCGAGGGGCGCCGCTACCTCCGCGGGCACCGGCACGCGTTGGGCTGAGGCGGCGGCTGCCTCGCGCGACGGAAGGCCTGTCGCGGTAATGCCGACCCGCACGCGACCTTCGAGAGCTGAATCGATCGCCGAACCCCAGACGAGCTCAGCGCCGGCATGGACATGCTCGCGGATATATTCGACTGCCTCCTCGACTTCGAACAGGCCGAGATCGCTGCCGCCGGCAATCGTCACCAGCAGCCGTCGGGCACCCTCCGCCGCATCCTCCAGCAGCGGATTGCACAGCGCCGATTCAGCGGCGAGCGCGGCGCGGCCGCTGCCGACGCAGCGTTCGCCGTGCCCGATCACCATCCTGCCGCCAGGATCATTGCCTGTGCCCAGAACCGAGCGGATGTCGGCGATCGTTACCCGCTTGAGCGCCGGCCCGGCAATCATTGCCGCGAAGTCACACGCGCTATCGCGGACGATCGAGTCGGAAAGGTCGAGCGCCTGGCGCAGCGTCGCCTCGCGCCCCGCGACCCGAAAGAGATGCTCGTTGCAGACCACGACAAGGGCATCGACGCTCGCCTGGAACTCGACCAGTCCCCGAGCCGCGGTGCGGGCGCGGCGAGCCCCCTCGAAAGCAAAGGGCCTGGTGGCAATACCAATCGTGGGGATACCGCGTTCGCGGGCCGCTCTCGCAATCACCGGTGCGGCGCCGGTACCGGTGCCACCGCCCAGCCCCGCCGCGATGAAACACAGGCCGCTGCCATCCAATGCCGCATTAATTTCCGGCAGCGCCTCCTGCGCGGCGGCGCGGCCGATCTCCGGTTTTGCGCCGGCGCCCAGGCCCATGGTGAGCATGCGGCCAAGCTGGAGCTGGCTCGCGCTGGGTGCCGCGCGCAGCGCCTGAACGTCCGTGTTCGCGCAGATGATCTTCATACCCGTTTCGGGTTGGCGGAAGAGCGGGCATATCGCATTGCCGCCGGCCCCGCCGACGCCGAACAGCGTGACACAAGCAGCATCGTCCAGCCTCGGTTCGCGCTGTGTCATCTCGGCTATCTCCCGGGCGACACCGAATCGTCGGCGCCGTCTCCCAAAGCGCTATGCCTCGGCATCATGGTTATCTAGGCCGTAGAATCCCCCTAAGGGGTTCGCCCGCGGGGGTCATGTCGCCTGGTGGATGACAGCCCGAACCCCCTGTCGCGAGGGCCGCCCGGCTCGCCCGGATTACGCGCAAATCCCCGATACGGCGCATCGCAACATCGTAGTTTTACGCGCTACACCGAGCTCTTCGAGATTCGTTAACCATCTGCGATCAGCAATTGGAGTCTTGGGACATGGACGAACTCTTTATCGGCAGCGCTGTCTGCGAGGTGACGAGCGGGGGCGAAATCGTTCTGCCTCGCCACTTCCACGAAACCATCTTGTCGCGCTCGCCGGATGGGCGGCTATTCGTCGGCCTGCACGAAGAATCGCCCTGCCTCGTCGTCTATGACCGGATTTTTGCGGCCCAGCTGCAATGGGAGTTGGAGACTCGGCGGTCCACTTTCCTCGGCGCGAATATGGAGGCGCATTATGCGCGGCTGCGCCGTGCTTTCGGCTTTGTCGAGCAGGTCACCCTCGCGCCTGACGGCATGATGATCCTGGCGCCGCTGATGCGACAAAGGGGCGGGATCGGTAACGCAGCCCTGCTGGTCGCCACCGGCACGCGGTTCGAGATCTGGGACCTCAACATGGTTCTCGAGCGCGCGCCGGCCGATCTCGTTGCGCTCGCGACGCTTCATCTCAAACTCCGGATCGCCAAAGAGGAAAGCCATGGCCCTGCTCTGCAACCTGCTGACCCACGCCATCACGCAACACGTGTCGCGCAATCAGGGCTTCGAGTTCAGCACGTGCCGGCGCTGCGGCCGCGACATGATCCGGTCGGCGGCATCGCGGGGGAGCAAATGGAAGGCCGTCCCACCGGGATTTCGGGTCATCTGGAGAAATACTAATCCAAATCAATGCCCGGTGCGCCGTAAGGCTATGCAACCAACCCACAAGTGGCTGCATTCCTCCTTGATTTTCGATTTTCTATACGTCACTGCCGGAGCGCTATACTGGAATATCAGCGATCATCTCGGCCGCACTATCCGGCGTCACCAAGTAATATTTCGCCTGCCAAGTCTGCAATCAGTGATAGCTAACACTATGATGACGACAAGGACAAGCCATATGGTTCCAATCCCTTGAAAAGGGACGGTTCGTTAGTGCAACGCACATACGTTCATTTCGGTTCCGATTTTTTATAACATCGTTTCAACTCACCGACGTTTTGCGTTCTGCTTCAACTCTGTTATGTTTGCCTCTCGAGATGCACACTTCGGGAGGAGGTGCCGGCAGGTTGGCTACTATAAGGGGCGTGCGCGCGGCGAACGACCGGTCGACGGAACAGAAGATCGTTCTTACGCTCGTTCTGGTCGCCTTGTTGGTCAGCGCTATCAGCTTTGCCGGTTGGGCGTTCGATGCTCCGATACTTCGGACTTTCGATGTCCGGGGATATCCGCAGGGGCACCCGATATGGCCGCTGGCGGCACTGAGTTACGTCTTTCTCGCCGCGGGTTTCGGCGCAAGCATAAAGCGCTTTCGCGTGGCCCCGTTCCTTCTCGCCGTGCCCCTGCTGATCGCGCTAACCGCCGTGATCGAGGAGACCTTCGCGCTCTCGCCCGGCATCGACACCTGGCTGTTTCCGGACCAGCTCGGACGGGTATCCGCTGAGCATCCAGGCCGGCCGGTCACCAACTCGATCGTCATTTTCAGTTTTCTGGGCGCCGCCCTGTTTCTGGCGCAAAGGCGGGAATGGGCCCGAGCCGAACTCGCAAACCTGCTCGCCACTGCCTCATTCTGCTTCGGACTGTTCTCGATCATACTCCTGCTCTCGATCGTTCCCGCCGACATTCCGGTCGCTGACGTCTTCCTGTCCTCCTTGCCCGCCGCGACCATCAACATCCTTCTGGCATCGGCATTCCTGATCTGGCGGCAGGAAGCGGGCTGGGCCGTGTTGCTGGCACGTGACCGGATCCGGCGGCCATTCGTCGGAATGACGTTGCCGCTTATCGTCAGCCTGCCGCTCCTGCCGACCTTCGTCACCTGGTGGGGACAGGGCGTCCTGCACATGACGCCGCTTGGCGCCGGCACGCTCGCCCTGCTTTGCGATCTGGTGGTGATCGGTCTGCTGTTCTGGCTGTCGGTCGATCGGGTGGCGAGTCAGCAAGCGGCGCTCCAGGAAGTCACCAACGCGCTCGGCGTCGCCGCCATCACGCTCACCCGGCCGACCGGCGAGATCACCCATTGGTCGCACGGATGCGAGCAGCTTTACGGCTGGTCGGCGGCCGAGGCGGTCGGCCGCAAGAAATATGAGCTGCTCCATTCACGGCATGGCGAGCAGGGCCTGGATACACCGCTTCGCCCGACCGGAGCCGCCGAGCGCGAATTGCTGGAGCGTCGCCGCGACGGCTCCGAAATCAGCGTGCTGGAGCGCACCCAGGTGCTCGAGCGCGCCGACCGCGAGCCGGTCCTCGTGTTGAAGATGCTCGATATCACGGACCGCGTTCGTGCCGAGAAGGCGCTCCGCGAAAGCGAGACCCGGCTTGCCATCGCAGCCGAGGCGCAGCAGCTCGGTGTGTCGCACCTCGACGTTGCAAGCGGGCGGCTCGAATGGTCGCCTGGCTCCGAGCAGCGGCTCGGCCTCGAAACCGGCAGCCTCAGCACGTTCGAGCAATGGCAGGCATTGGTCGACCCAAGGGATACCGAGGCGATCCTGGAAACGCTCGCGCGGGCTACCGCAAATCGCGAGCCGCGGATCGCATTCCAATATCGTTTCGCTCAGGCGGACGGTGCGATCCGCACGATCGAGGGCTCGGCCCGGTGCCTTTATAATGCGAATGGCGAACTCGAAGCCGTTATCGCCGCGAATATCGACGTCACCGAGCACAAGGAGCGCGAGGCGGCGCAGCAGTTGCAATCGATCATCGAAACCGTACCCGACGCAACGATTGTCATCGACTGCGCCGGCACGATCCGAAGCTTCAGCGCCGCCGCCGAGCGGATGTTCGGCTATGACGGCGAGACCGCGATCGGCAGTAACGTCAAGCTCATGATTCCCGATTTGATCGTCGCCGGGGATGAGGAGTCGATCGACCCCCATCTGGTCGGTGCGCACGGCGCCAACGACAACACGCATGAATTGACCGCCCGGCGTGCGGACGGCGCCCTGTTCCCGGCCGAGCTGAATGTCGGTCAGGCATGGCTGGGCCAGGAACGGATCTTCACCGCCGTGATCCGTGACGTTTCCGACCGGCGGGCCGCCGAACAACGACTGAGCGAACTCAACGCCGAACTCGCTCACCTTTCGCGCCAGAGCGCGATGAGCGAACTGGCCGCCGATCTCGCACATGAATTGAACCAGCCGCTGAGCGCCACCGCCAATTTCCTCGCCGCGGCCCGCACGCTGATCGCGCGGGGCGACAATGGCGCACAGGTCGCCGACCTGCTCCGCCTTGGCGAGGAGCAGACGCTGCGATCGGGCGAGATCATCCGCAGGCTGCGCGATTTCCTTGCGAAGCGCGAAGGGGAGATGCGGCCCGAATCGCTTGAGCATGTCGTCCGCGAGGCGGTCCAGCTCGTCCTGTTCGGGACCGCGCAATTCGATATCCGCCTGACCTACCGGCTCGATCCCGCCGCGGACATGATCTTCGCGGACCGAATCCAGGTGCAGCAGGTGCTCGTCAACCTGCTGCGCAACGCAGTCGATGCGTTGCGCGGTCAGCCGGCCAAGAAGCGGGAAATCTACATCGCCTCGCGCGCGGTTGCCGAGGACATGACCGAGATTTCAGTGAGCGATAACGGGCCCGGTCTTCCGGAAGCTTTGAGCGAACAGCTTTATTCTCGTTTCGCCACGAAAAAAGGCGGGGCCGCGATGGGAATCGGCCTCTCCATTTCGAGACGGATCGTCGAGGCCCATGGCGGAACGCTCGTGGCCGAAAACAGGCCGGAAGGGGGAGCGCGGTTCCGCTTCACGCTGCCGGCGCCAGGGGAGATTGAGGAATGATGCGCAATATCTATCTGGTCGACGATGATGATGCGGTTCGCGCCTCGCTGCACAGTTTGTTGTCGCTGCAGTCGGACCTTGCGGTTCGGAGCTTTCGCAGCGGGGACGGGTTTCTGGAAGCTGCCCGGGGCCTCGACAGCGGGGTGTTGCTGCTCGATTTCCACATGCCGGGGCTGAATGGAATCGAGGTTCTCAACGCGCTCGCCGCGTCGGAGCCGGGAAAGTTCGCGACCGTGATCCTGACTGGCGAGGGCAATGTCGGGCTGGCCGTGCAGGCAATGAAGGCCGGTGCGCTCGATTTCATCGAGAAACCCTATGAAGCCGGGGCGTTGATCGGAATCATCGACGCCGCCTTTTCGCGCCTGGAACATGACAGCGCTTCCGCCGCCCAGATCGAACAGGCAAGCGCCAAGATCGAGGGGCTCTCGCCGCGCGAGCGCGATGTGCTGATGGGCCTGATCGAAGGCCGGGCCAACAAGGTGATCGCCTATGAGCTCGACATCAGCCCGCGCACCGTCGAGATCTATCGCGCGAACCTCATGACAAAGCTTGGCGTAAGAAGCCTTCCCGAAGCGCTCCGCATTGCCTTTGCCGCCGGCCTGATACCGCAGATCTGACGGCGCTTATGCCGGCTCCGGCAAACGCCATTGTGCCAGCTCCCGCCCGACCCCGACCAGTGCGTCCCGGCGATCAATGGTGCGGACCCGGTCCGAGCCGTTCTCCCGCGCATGATCGGCGAGGACGATGATGCGTTTCCACCGTCCGCCATCGAGCAGTGACGGGAGTTCATCGCCGAGCGATTCCGAATCGACCACAAGGATCTTGGCCCCGCGCGCGATGCGGTCCAGCACCGGATCGCGCGGGTTGACGTCGAGCGTCACGAGACTTTCGCCCTGAAGCGACAGGCGCGCGATCAGCGCGCTGCGCAGCCCGTCCCCGCGCACGATCAAGACGATCAATTCCCGTGAGGCCATAGCCGATCCCGATGCGCGGAATTTCACCCGCTAAAATTTCTGTAGCCCCCGGCGAATCCCCCACCCGCCGAACACCGATGGTGCCCCCGCATGATCGCGCATCTTGCTTAGCGCCCGGTTGCGATCGCCCTATGTAATTTCCCATCGTCCTAAAGGATGATGCGGAACAGCGCGCCGCCGGCGCTGCCCTCGGCAATATCGATCGTGCCGCCATGTCCCACGACCACCTGGCGCGCGAGATTGAGGCCGACGCCGGTTCCCTCCGCACGGGTCGTGAAGAAGGGCAGAAAGACGTCGCGCCGGAGATTTTCGGGCACGCCCTTGCCGCTGTCCTCGATCTCGATCCAGACCTGGCCCGCCACAACCGAGAAGCCGAGCCGCATCCACTTCTCTCCCCCGCCGCGCAGCACCGCCTGGGCTCCGTTGCGCAACAGGTTGATCAGCACCTGCGCAAGCAGATCGGGATCGGCATCGAGAACGAGATCCGGCTGGACCTCGAGCGTGAGGGGAATGTCGGGCCATTCCGCCGCGAACAAGCGGGCGAGCTCGGCGGCGAACGGCCCCGCTGCGAAGCGCCGCCGCCGCAGAACCGGTGCGTGCGACACCGCCCGGTAGCTGTCGATGAAGCGGCGCAGTCCCTCAGCACGCCGCGCCAGCGTCGTCACCGCGACCCTGGCATCGGGCACGTCGGGCGGCTCCGCATCGAGCAGGGCCGCAGCGGTCTCGGCAAGCGAGGTCACCGGTGTGAGCGAGTTGAGGATCTCATGCGTCAGCACCCTGACGAGATCGGTCTGGGCCGCCATCTCGATCGTGTCGAGCGTGCCCTGGACCGGTTCGACGGTGACCGCACGTATCCGCAGGCCGAGCCGTTCGAGCGAGGCCGAGCGCACGATCGCGCGCTGCGGACCGCCCGGCATGCGCAGGATCAGCACTTCCTGCCGCGCCTCGCCCTCATCGCCGAGCCGCGCGGCCAGGGTTGCGCCATAGACGCCGAAATCCTCGGGTCGCACGCCTTCGTGACGATTGAACAGGCGACGCGCCGCCTTGTTGGCCGGGGTAACACCGTGCGCCGCGTCGACCGTCAGCAAGGCCACCGGCATGTCGTCGACCAGCGCCTCGAGATAGCGCATCTCACGCGCCGAGCGATCGCGCTCCGTCTGCAGTGCGCGCATGGCGCCGCTGAGCGCATCGCCAAGCGCACCGAAGCCGGCGCCGCCGCGCCCGTCGAAACGGGTCGCGAAATCGCCATGCCCGAGCGCCTCGACGAAACGCGCGATGCTGCGATTGGTGCGGTCGATATGCCGCCACAGCCCGGCGGCCATGGCGATGACGACCAGTGCGGCGAGGATGCGGGCTGCAGCCAGCCCCTCCACTTCGAGCGCCCAGATGAAGCCGACCAGCGCCACGAACAGCGCAAGCACCCACGCCGCGAGAACCAGCGTGAAGCGCCGGTCAAAGCCCATGCTTCTCCATCCGCCGATAGAGCGCGGCGCGCGACAGGCCGAGTTCGGTTGCCGCCATGGAGATATTATAGCCGTGCTTCTTCAGCGCCTCTTCGACGAGCCGGCGCTCGACGCGTTCGAGATTATATTCCGTGGCGACCGGCGCAACGACCGCCTCGGGCGCGACGCGCGGCGTGACGGCGCCGAGCGGGAAATCCTCCGCCTCCAGCGGCGCATCGCCGGCGAGGATCACAGCGCGTTCGATTGCGTGGCGGAGTGCCCGGACGTTGCCGGGCCAGTCATGCGCGGTGAGCGCCGCGCGGGCGCCCGGACTCAGCACCGGCGCCGGGCGATTATAGCGCCGCGCATAATGATCCAGGAAATGGTCGACCAACGCGGCGACATCCTCCTGGCGTTCGCGCAAAGGGGGCAACTCGATCTCGACCGTATTGAGACGGAACAGCAGGTCCTGGCGGAAATGCCGATCGTCGCGCAGCATCTGCGGCGTCATGTTGGTCGCGGCGATCACCCTGATATCAACGGGGATCGGGCGATTGGCGCCGACCGGCGTGACCTTGCGCTGCTCGAGCACGGTCAGCAATTTGGGCTGGAGATGAAGCGGCAGATTGCCGATCTCATCGAGGAACAGAGTGCCGCCGTCAGCCGCCTGGATACGACCAATGCGGTCGGCGCGGGCATCAGTGAAGGCGCCCTTCACATGGCCGAACAGCTCTGAATCGATCAGCTCGGTTGCGATGGCTCCGAGATCGACGGTCAGCATCGGCTGCCGGGCACGGAGCGATTGCGTGTGGAGCGCGCGCGCCACCAGTTCCTTGCCGGTACCGTTCTCGCCGAGCACAAGCACATTGGCCTCGGTCGGTGCGGCGCGGGCGATGAGCGAATGGACTCGCGCCATTGCGGGCGACTTGCCGATCAGCGGCGTATTGGCTCCGGGCGAGGGATCAGTGATCGCCACCACCCGTGCCTTTTCGACCGCGACGGCGCGACGCGAGCGGCGGAGCGATGCCGCCGTGCGAACCGTCGCCAGCAACCGCTCGTTCGACCAGGGCTTGGAGACGAAATCGGTCGCCCCGCGCTTCATCGCTTCGACTGCGACGTTTACGCCGGCATGGGCGGTGATCATCACGACGATCAGGTCCGGGTCGATCGCGAGCAGCCGGTCGAGCCAGGCCAGCCCCTCCGCTGCATCCGTCGCGCCGCGCGCGAAATTGGCGTCGAGCAGCACGACATCGGCCGAGCGCCCGGCAATCGCCGCGATCGCCTCGTCGGGCGCGCGCGCGGTGACCACATCCGTGAACAGCCCGCGCAGCAACAGCCGCGCGGCGGTGAGGATGTCCTCATCGTCGTCAACCACAACACAAAGGTCGAATTCCGCCGTCTTCCCCATTGACCGCTCCCGTACATTCAGCGTGCGGAATCGGACAGTCAATTTCCGTGCCAGTATCGGGCAGGTTTGGCGAATACCCCGCAAATCCGCCAATTTAGCCATTTGGCATGCCCTATGCTGAACAGGACATTACCAACCCGGTACAGACAAGGAACCATGTCATGAACAGCAGCTGGAAGACTCAATTCGTCAGCGTCGTCGGCGCTTTTGCCGCAATGATCTGCCTGACCATCGCCGCGACGACGCCGCTCGCCAACGCAGCAACCTTCGTTCCCGGACTGGTTGCATGAGCCCAATCCGCGTCCGGTTCCGAACGCTCCTGTCCGGAACCGGACAGTCGGGAAGCTTTTCCAAATGAGCCCGTCCGGCACCCCGATTGGCACGCGGCTTGCTGAGCAGGATGTCGTCAGGGGAACACCGATGAGCGTTGTGCGGATGAAGGGAGAAGCGAAGGGCGACCGCCCCGTCACCGGTAGCGGGATGGACCGCACTGTCGAGACGCGGCGCATGCCCCAGCGCACCAAGATCGCGCTTGGCGTCGCCGGCCTGTTGCTTGTGCTCCTCGCCTTCTGGTTCTTCGCGCCGCGTGCCGGATCGCAGACCGTAGCCGCCGACCGGCTGACCATCTCGCCGGTCCGTACCGGCACCTTCGAAGATTTCATCCCCTTGCGCGCCCGCGTCACCCCGCTCCTCACCGTCTATCTCGATGCGATCGAGGGCGGCCGGGTCGAGAAGGTGATCGCCGAAGACGGCACGATGCTCGCCAAGGGCCAGCCGATCGTGGTGCTCTCCAACGCCGAGTTGCAGCTTTCCACCCTCGCCCGCCAGACCGAGGTCGAGCAGCAGATCAACAATATGCGCAGCCAGGAGCTTGCGCTCGCCCAGACCCGGCTCGCGAACGAACGCGCCGTGCTTGAGGCCGGCCTCGCTGCCGCCAAGGCTAAGCGCCAATATGATCTCGAAGCGCCGCTCGCCCGGCGCGGTTTCGTCTCTGGCAAGCAGTTCAACGATACGCGCGACCAATATCAGTACGAACAGCAGCATATCGCGGTTGTCCGCCGCGGCCAGGCGACCGATGAAAAGCTCCAGGCAAGCCAGCTCGCACAGCAGCGCGCCTCGACCGCGTCGATGCAATCGAGCCTCGAGCTCGCCCGCGCCAATCTCGATGCGCTCAACCTGCGCGCCCCG
Source organism: Sphingomonas sp. P3_C5 (assembly GCF_056402635.1). Taxonomy (NCBI): domain Bacteria; kingdom Pseudomonadati; phylum Pseudomonadota; class Alphaproteobacteria; order Sphingomonadales; family Sphingomonadaceae; genus Sphingomonas; species Sphingomonas sp. P3_C5. The sequence continues at coordinate 1,133,319 of NZ_JBFUHA010000001.1, read as the reverse complement.
GTGGCGGGGCAGCTTTCGGGCTTCTCGATCCAGATCGGCCAGTCGCTCCAGCGCGGCGAGCGGATTGGGCAGATTGACAGCCCTGGTCGCAACAAGCTGATGGCGGGCGTCGATGAATTCTATCTCGGCCGCGTCCAGCTCGGCCAGAAGGCGAGCATCGACTGGGGCGGCAAGCTCTATGCCGCCAAGGTCACCAAAATCTATCCTCAGGTCCAGAACGGCCAGTTCCAGGTCGACCTGCAGTTCACCGGCGGCGAGCCGGCCAATATCCAGCGCGGCCAGACGCTCCAGGCGAAGCTGACGCTTGGCGACCCGGCGCCTGCCCGCCTCATCCCGGCCGGCGCCTTCTACAACGAGACCGGCGGCAACTGGGTGTTCGTGGTCTCGCCCGACGGCAAGAGCGCGGTGAAGCGCCAGGTCCGCCTCGGCCGCCGCAACCCCGATTCGATCGAAGTGCTCGAAGGGCTCGACCCAGGCGAGCGCGTCATCACCTCCCCTTATACCGGTTTCGTCGACAAGGACCGGCTCGACCTCACAGCAAAGGATTGAACATGCTCGAGATGCGCGCGCTTTCGCGGGTCTACCGCACCGACACGATCGAGACGACCGCGCTCGATGCGATCGACCTCGACATCGCTGACGGCGAGTTCGTCGCAGTGATGGGCCCGTCAGGTTGCGGCAAATCGACGTTGCTGAACCTGATGGGCATGCTCGATAGTCCCTCGAGCGGTTCCTATGTCTTCAACGGCACTGAGGTCGCCGGGCTCGGCGAGAACAAGCTCGCTGAGTTCCGCAAGGCGAATATCGGCTTCATCTTCCAGAGCTTCAATCTGGTCGACGAGCTGTCGGTCCGCGAGAATGTCGAGCTCGCACTGCTCTATCACGACGTCCCCGCCGCCGAGCGCAAGCGCCGCACCGATGCCGTGATGGACCGGGTCGGCATAGCCCACCGCGCGCGTCACCGGCCGAGCCAGCTCTCGGGCGGCCAGCAACAGCGCGTCGCGGTCGCCCGCGCGCTGGTCGCCGAACCGAAACTGATCCTGGCTGACGAGCCGACCGGCAATCTCGACACCAACCACGGCGAAGAGGTGATGCGGATGCTCCAGCAGCTGAACGCCGAGGGATCGACGATCGTGATGGTCACCCACTCGCCGGCGCACGCCGATTACGCCAGCCGCGTCGTCAACATGCTCGATGGCCGCATCCTGCAACAACATCGCCGCGCCGCCTGACCATGTGGCGGAACGCCCTCCTGATTGCGTTTCGGCTGCTGGCGCGGAACCGAGTCTATGCCGCGATCAACATCGGCGGGCTCGCACTGGGGCTCGCCGGCTGCCTGCTGATCCTTGGCTATGTCCGTTACGAGCAGAGCTATGATTCATGGCTGCCTGACAGCGACCGCATCTATCAGGTCCAGACGACGATTCGCCCTCCGGCTCACGCAATTGTCCACATGCAGGCCAGCCCCTTTCCGCTGTACGAGCGGCTGGCCAGCGGCTTTGCACAGATTGAAGCGGTCACCTCGGTTGCGTCCGGGAAGACCGTTACCGAGCATGACGGCCAGCCGATGTTCATCGAGGCAACCACGGTGGATCCGGAATTCTTCAAGGTCCTTGCCTTGCCCTTTGCTCACGGCACGGCGGCAAGCGCATTGCCCGACACGAATGCGATCGTGCTGACCGAGAGTGAAGCGATACGCCAATTCGGCACCGCCGATGCGCTGGGCAAGCGACTTAGCCTCGGCGCCGGCCCCGGCAAGCACGACTATCGGGTCAGCGGCGTGCTGCGCGATCTGCCGCGCAACACGAGTCTGAAGCTGGGCATCGTCTTCCGCCGAGATCCTGCCCAGATCCAGAATCGCGGGTGGGGCAATTTCGACCAGCAGCATTATGTGAAGCTGCGCGCCGGCACGGCCGCTGCGGCGATCAATGCCGCGCTGCCCGCCTGGGAAAAGCGCGTGTTCGAGCCCTCAATGGTCGACGGCAAGCCAGCGTCGATGGCCGATATCATGGACTTTCACCTGATGCCGCTCGAGCAGGTCCATCTCGGCACCGCGCAGGAACGGGCGATGATGCCCGGCGGCGATCCGCGCTCGCTCGCCACCTTCGCGATCGTGGCGCTGCTCACGCTCGGCATGGCAGTGATGAACTTCATCAACCTTTCCACCGCACGCGCCACCCAGCGCGCTCGGGAAGTAGCGCTTCGGAAGGTGCTCGGCGCTTCGCGCCGGCAGCTGATCGCCCAGTTCCTGGGAGAGAGCCTGGTGCTGGCAGCGCTCGCCATGCTGCTCGCGCTGACGATCGTCGAGCTCGCGACCCCATGGATTGCCGTCTGGCTCAATGCGAACCTTCATGTCGATTATCTGGGCAAGAGCGGCATGTTGTGGCCCGCTCTGGGGTTGTTCGTTGCCACCGGGCTGTTGGGCGGCCTTTATCCGGCCTTTTATCTCAGCCGCTTCCAGCCAGCGACGGTGCTGCGCGCCAACAAATCTTCGGTCGAGACACCGGGCAGCGGCCGGTTCCGTGCGGCGCTGGTCCTTGTCCAATTCGCCATCGCGATCGGGCTGATCGTCTGCACCTCAGTGATCTACTCGCAGACGCGTTATGTCGAGACGGTCGATCCAGGCTATCGCCGCGACGGTCTTGTCCAGATTGCCAATGCGTGGCGCTTCACCCAGGGTTCCGAATATGAGCGCGCGCGCGCTGCGATGCTGGCAATCCCGGGTGTTACCGGAGTCGGCCGCACCGGACTGGGCCTCGCGCCAACTGAAAAGACGGTACGGCTGATGCAGACGCCTGGCGCGCCGGGCTATGTCTCGCTGGGCTTTTTCGGCATCGACTCCGAGTTCCTCCAGACAATGGACATCAAGCTGCTCGCTGGTCGCCTGCTGGGCGATCGCTTCGCCGGCGACCGCTTCTCCGGGATAGCCACAGGCGAGCTCGTCTCGCGCGGCATCAACGTGGTGATCAATCGGTCAGCCGCGGCCAAGCTCGGCTATCGTTCCCCACAGGCGGCGATCGGGGGGGTGGTTCGGATCGGGTTCGACGGATTTGCGATGGTCCCTTCGACGATCGCCGGGGTGGTCGAGGATACCCGCTTCCGCACCGCGCGGGACGCGATCGAGCCGATTGTCTATGCCTATGATCCCGAGCACACCAACCAGGTGCTCGTCCGTTACACCGCTGCACGCCCGGGCGAGGTGATGACGGGCCTGAACAAGGTCTGGCGCAAGTTCGAGCCCGAAATTCCGTTCGAGGCGCGCTTTGCCGACGATATCGTGCGCGAACTCTATGCCGCGGACCGGGCCCGCACTGCGCTGTTCGCGTGCTTCGCGCTGCTCACGATCGTGATCGCCTGTCTGGGCCTTTACAGCCTCGCCTCGTTTGCGACCGAGCGGCGCACCAAGGAGATCGGCATCCGCAAGGTGCTGGGTGCCAAGGTACGCGACATCGTTCGGCTACTCGCCTGGCAATTCTCCAAGCCCGTCGTGCTCGCCAATCTCGTCGCCTGGCCGGTGGCGTGGTGGGCGATGCGCGACTGGCTCAATAGTTTCGACACGCGGATCGCGCTGACACCAACACCCTTCGCGCTGGCCGGCCTGATGGCGCTCGCCATCGCGCTGGCGACGGTGGCGGGCCAGTCGATCCGCGTCGCCCGCACCAATCCCATTCACGCTCTTCGTTACGAGTAGGAACCAGCAATGTGGCGCAATTACATGACCGTCGGCGTCCGGGCGCTCGCCAAGAACCGGGCTTATGCAGCGATCAACATCGCAGGGCTCGCGCTCGGCATTGCCGCGTGTCTGCTGATCCTCGGCTTTGTCCGCTACGAATTCAGCTATGACAGCTGGCTGCCCAGTGCCGATCGCGTCTTCGAGCTGCAGGATTTCTACCGCGCCACCAAGGAAGGCGGCGAGGAGATGAAGCTGCAGGTGACCAGCATCGCCGCGGGCGTCGCGCTCAAGAAGGATTTCCCGCAGGTCGAGCAGGCGATCTATGTCAGGGGCACCAACGCCGTTGTCGTGAAAGACGGCCAGCCCACGACCATCGAGAACGGCCTGTTCTCCGACGGTCCGCTCTTCACCATGCTCCAGGTGCCGTTCATCTATGGCGACCCGGTTCACGCGCTCGATGATCCGCATTCACTGACACTCAACGAGACCGAGGCGAAGAAGCTGTTCGGCGCGGGCAATCCGGTCGGCAAGACGGTCACGCTGGCGGCGGGCGACCTGATGACGGATTACCGCGTCACCGGTGTCTATCGCGACCTGCCGAAGAATACGTCGCTGGCGATGACGATGGTCGCGCGGTTCGACCCGCAGAGCTTTTTCGCCAAGACGCCGACAATGATGACCAGCTGGAACAGCGAGGGGGGCAATTATTTCATCCGCCTCCGCCCCGGCGCCGATGTGAATGCGATCAACGCAGCGCTCCCCGCCTGGGAGAAGCGCAATATTCCCGACGAGGATGATGGCACCCGCAAGACCAATGCCGGCGACGACCAGGACTGGAAGCTGGTGAACATCCGCGACATCCATCTCGGCGCGGCGCAGAACGGTGCGCAGACGCCAGGCAATGATCGCGGCACGATCCTGACATTCGCCGTGATCGCGCTGCTGATCCTTGGCATGGCCTGTGTGAATTTCACCAATCTCGCCACCGCCCGCGCCACCCAACGCGCCCGGGAAGTGGCGCTGCGCAAGGTGCTCGGCGCGACACGGCAGCAGCTCATCACCCAGTTCATTGGCGAATCGATCCTGCTTGCCGCGATCGCGATGCTGGTGGCGCTGGCACTGGTCGAGCTGACCCTGCCGGCCCTCAACGCCTTCCTGAAGGCCGATATCGCGCTGCACTATTTCGCGCTCGATGGCCTGATGCTGCCGGTGATCGGCCTGACCCTGCTCGTCGGGCTGGCAGGCGGCGTCTATCCGGCGCTGGTCCTGTCACGCTTCGAGCCGGCGCGCGTGCTCAAGGCCAACAAGTCGGCGGCCGATGCCGAAGGCTCGGGACGGCTGCGCAATATCCTGGTGGTCGGCCAGTTCGCGGTCTCGATCGGGCTGATCATCTGCACGACGATCGTCTATGCCCAGACCGTCTACGCACGGACCAGCGACGCCGGGTACAAGCGCGACGGGCTGATCCAGATCGGCGGTATCGGCCGGACCCAGGTCGAGCGGGTGGCGCGGTCCCTGATGGAGGAAATCCGGCGCGTGCCGGGCGTTACCGCCGTCGCGCGTTCGACCATATCCGTCGATCCCGGCAACAACTCAGTCACGACGGTCAACCTGCCCGGCAGTTCCAGCCCGGTCGCCCTGGGGGTTTACGGCGCGGATCCGGACTTCTTCAAGGCGATGGGCATGCGCCTGATCGCGGGCCGGACCTTTTCGGAAAGCCAGCCCCGCGACGATGCGACCACACCCCAACCCGCGGTTGCCGAGGCCGAGCGCGCGCTGGTCCAGCGCGGGGTGAATATCATCCTGAGCGAGGAAGGCGCGCGGCGGCTGGGTTTCACCGACCCGCAAACGGCATTGGGCAAGACGATCATGACCGGCCTGACGCTTCCCGAATATGGGCAGGTGCCGGCGAGCGTGATCGGGGTCGTCAGCGATGTGCGATATCGCTCGGTGCGCGAGCCGCTGCAGCCGATCTTCTATTTCTATCAGACCGCCGGCTATTTCAACCTGGCGGTGCGCTTCCAGGGCGTAGCACCCAAGGCTGTCTATGACCGGATCGAGACGATCTGGAAGCATCAGGTTCCCGACATTCCGTTCAAAGCCAAGTTCGTCGACGATGTCGTCCGCGACCTCTATAATGCGGACGAGGCGCGGGCCCAATTGTTCGGGATGTTCGCCATCCTGGCAGTGGTAATCGGATGCCTCGGCCTGTTCGGCCTGGCCGCCTTCACCGCGGAACGGCGCACCAAGGAGATCGGCATCCGCAAGGTGCTTGGCGCACGGACGCGGGATATCCTGAGGCTGCTGGTCTGGCAGTTCAGCCGCCCCGTGCTGATCGCCAATCTGATCGCCTGGCCGATCGCCTGGTGGGTGATGCGGGGCTGGCTGAACGGGTTCGACACGCGGATCGCGCTGACGCCGGTACCGTTCCTCGCTGCCGGGTTGCTGGCGATGCTGATCGCGATCGTGACGATCTCGGCCCATGCCTGGCGGGTGGCGCGCACCAGCCCGATCCGCGCGTTGCGGTACGAGTAAGAAGAGGTCACGGCAGGCCCCTTCCCTCGGCCTGCCGTGACTTTGTGGGGCAGGCTATTCGCGAATGGTCAGGGAATTTCGGGAGTCTGTAAGCGGGGTGACGATCTTGCGGTCGATTAAAGTTTTTACTATGATCCGCAACTATAGATTAGACAAATGCTGGCTACCACCGGCATATGCCTGAATATATTCGTGGATTATCCTTAAAGAGATCGCAGAATTGACTTTATAATTTCGGTATTACTGCGATTTATACTTCAAGGCTTAAGCGAAGCCACAAAGCCTGTCAGGAAGTGCGCCAGCTTCGCTCGCACTGCTTCGTCGGTGAGGTTGCCCTCCTCGTCAAACGCTTTGCCCGCACCCGAAACCATCAGCCGCCCGCCGGTCCACAGCTCGGTGCCGAGGGTGCGCAGCGTCGGGAGCCAGGCGTTCTGCGAGAGGATCGTCCCGAAGTTGCTGGGCGAGGCGCCGATCATGGCCACCGGCTTGCCGCCGAATACGCGCTGAGCGTCAGATGGCGGACGCGACATCCAGTCGATCGCGTTCTTGAATACGCCCGGCACGCCATTGTTATATTCAGGCGTGACGAGCAGCAGCCCGTCCGCTCCGGCAACCGCATCCTTCAGGACAGCCACCGCGGGCGGGATGCCCTCGGCCTCAACATCGGCATTGTAGAGCGGCACCCCGGCGATCGAATGGATCGCCAGCTCCGCCCCATCGGGCATCACGTCTCGCGCGGCCCGCAACAGGCCGGCATTATAGGAGTGCCGGCGAAGGCTCCCCGAAATGCCGACCAGTTGCATGCGCTCAGCGCTCGCCGTCGACGAGGCGCTCGATGCCGAGCGGGTTCGCCTGCTTCAGCGCGTCGGGGAGCAGATCGTCGGGCAGGTCCTGATAGGAGACCGGACGCAGGAAGCGATCGATCGCCATGCTGCCGACCGAGGTCGAGCGGCCGTCTGCGGTCGACGGGAAAGGCCCGCCATGGACCATCGCGTGCGCGACCTCGACGCCGGTGCCGAAGCCGTTGACGAGGATGCGGCCGACCTTGCGCTCGAGATGCGGGATCAGCTTGCGTGCCTCGGCATGATCGGCCTCGACGATATGGATCGCCGCGGTGAGCTGGCCTTCGAGATGATCGACGACGGTCGTGACCGTCTCCAGATCGGGGCAGCGCACGACGAGCGAGGCGGCACCGAAAATCTCGTCCTGCAGCTCGTGATGCGTGAGGAAATCAGCCGCCGTGGTCAGGAACAGGCCGGCCTGTCCCTGGCAGTTATGGCCGGGCTTGCCGCGCGCGACCGTCTCGACCGTATTGTGGCTGCCGATCGCCTCGACGCCAGTCTGATAGGCCTTGGCGATGCCGGGGGTGAGCATCGTCGCCGCGGGCATATCGCCGAGCGCCGCTGCCGCTGCACCGATGAAGGTGTCGAGATCGGGGCCTTCGACGGCGAGGATCAGCCCGGGATTGGTGCAGAACTGGCCCGCGCCGAGCGTCAGCGAGCCGACGAATGCCTTGGCGGTTGCCTCGGCCTTGGCGGCGAGTGCGTTCGGGAACAGGATGACCGGGTTGATCGAGCTCATCTCGGCATAGACCGGGATCGGCTCGGGGCGGTTCTGCGCGATCTTCATCAGCGCCGTGCCGCCGCCGCGCGAGCCGGTGAAGCCGGCGGCCTTGATGCGGGGATCAGCGACCAGGCCCTGGCCGATCGAGCGGCCCGAATCATAGAGCAGCGAGAAGACGCCCTCGGGCAGGCCGCAATCGGCGACTGCCTTTTGCACCGCGCGGCCGACCAGCTGCGAGGTGCCGGGATGCGCGCCATGTGCCTTGGCGACGACCGGGCAGCCGGCGGCGAGCGCCGAGGCGGTGTCACCGCCGGCGACCGAGAAGGCGAGCGGGAAGTTCGAGGCGCCGAACACGGCAACCGGGCCGAGGCCGATGTTGCGCAGGCGCAGATCGGGGCGCGGCGCTGGCTGGCGATCGGGCTGGGCGGGATCGATCCGCACATCGAGATAGCGGCCCGCGCGCACGACGCCGGCGAACAGCTTGAGCTGGCCACAGGTCCGGCCGCGCTCGCCTTCAAGGCGCCCGCGCGGCAGGCCGGTCTCGGCCATGGCGCGCTCGATCAGCTCGTCGCCGATCGCCATGATGTTGGCGGCAATCGTCTCGAGGAAGGTCGCACGAACCTCCGGCGACGTCTCGCGATAGGTATCGAAGGCTGCATCGGCGAGCGCGCAGGCGGTGTCGAGATCCTCCAGCGTCGCGCCGCCGAAGCTCGGCTCCATCGTCTCGCCGGTGTCGGCATTGATGCCGCGGATCTCGCCTTGTGTTCCGCGTACCGCGCGCGCGCCGATGAGCAAATCGCCGTTGATCGTCATATTCCTGGTCTCCCTTGAGCGTTCTCGAAGCCGGCTGGGACAGCGACTCGAAAAGAAGCGGCAAATTCCTGCGCGCTGGTAGCGCTACCGTCGCAGCTTAGATAGTCATTGTGCCGGCGCGTTCGAGGGGGGCCGGCAAAGGGAATCGAGCATCTTCGATACATTCTCTACCGGCGTCGCCATCAGGCCCTTGGCCTGCAGCTGCTGCGAGCGGGGCAATGCGGGCGGGAGATTCGGATCCATATCCGCCGCGAAAACCGGATCCGCCTCGGCTTTCGCGAGGGTGGTGAAGGCGAATCCTTCAGCGCGATATTGGGCGAGCAGGCGCGGCAGCATCCGCGCGTCGAGGGCGCCGAGATGCATCAGCAGCACATAAGGAATATCGCGGCCGTACAGTGCGCGCGCGTCCTTGCGGGTGGCCGCGGCAGTCTCGGCGGCGACGCGGAGATAGCTTGTCTCGAGGGTTGCGACCGCCGCCTTGTCGCCGGCCGCGACGCAGCGGGCATAGGGCTCGTTCCACATATAATCGCCGAAGCTCATCGTGACCTGGGCGATGCGATAGCCGCGCGCGGCGAGGGCCTTGCGAACCTCCATGCGCTTTGCCGGATCGTCGCCCTCGACGAGAAAGGGGTAGCGGAACCATTTAAGGTCGGCACCCTTCATCATCGGCGCGATCACGCTTTCGGTGTGATCGATATCGGCGAGATAGTCGGCGAGGCTGACCTGGTTGAGGTTGAGATGCTGCCAGCCATGGTTGCCGAGCGGGAGGCCAGCCGCGCGCCACAAGTCCAGCACGGGCGCCGCGTCAGGCTCTTTCGCGACCTGATATCCGTTGACGAAGCCGTACACCTCGACCTTTTCGGCCTTGAACGCAGCGATCGTCTTGCGCGCGATTTCGACGCGTGTCGTGTCGGGCGGAAGCGCGCTGTGCGAGGGCAGATCGTCGAAGGTCAGCGCGAGGACCGGCTTCGCCTCCCGCGCTGCCGCCGGGGCGGCAACCAGGGCGAGCAGCGCAAGGGCGGCGGCGGCCCTCACTTGAACAACTCCAGCGGGATAGAATCCGCCATCGCCTTGTATCCCGCCGCCGAAGGATGGAGATGATCGCCGGAATCATAAGCCGGCTTCATCCGCATCGGATTGGCGGGATCGCGGGTAAGTGCGTCGAAATCGACCACCGCGTCGAAATTGCCGGGTGTGCGAATCCAGCGGTTGATCGCCTGGCGGTCGGCCTCGTTGGCTGCGTCGGGATGATAATATTCCGATCCGCCATAAGGCAGGATGGTCGCGCCGATCGCCTTGATGCCATTGGCCTGCGCCCGTGCGACCATCTGGCGATAGGCGCCGATGATCCGGGCGACGAGGCTCGCATGCGCCTCGGCACTTTGCGGCGCTTCGCGGGTGAAGGTGCCGAGATCGTTCACCCCTTCGAGCACGATCAGATAGCGTACCCCCGACTGTGCGATCACATCGCGATCGAAGCGGGCGAGGGCATTCGGGCCAAGCCCGTCGAGCAGCAGCCGGCCGCCGCCGACACCGTGGTTGAGCACAGCGACATTGCGCGTCGCGGGGGAGGCCTGGAGCCGATCGGCCAGCCGGTCAGGCCAGCGATTGTCGCCATTGGTGGTCGCGCCGCGACCGTCCGTGATCGAATCGCCGATCGTGACGATGGCGCGCGCGCCGGCCGGGGCAACGACCTCGACGCCTGCGAGCTGGAACCAGTGCTCGACCTTTTTCGCATCGGGCAGGTCTGTGGCGCCGACCTGGTTGCCATGGACATACCAGGATGTCGCGCGCGAGCCGGGATGGCTGGTCTGGCCTTTGGGCGCATCGGGGAGGTGGATGGTCACAGCGAGGCTGGTGAGCGCGGGGACGGGGAAGGCCAGCGGGTCGGAGAGATAGCTTGCGCCGGCCGGGATCGTTACCTCAGCTGAGCCGTCAAAGGTCAGCGCTTGGTCGCTGCCTGGCTTGGTCCGCGCCGTATCGCGCGCCGCCGACAGCGCGATATGCGCTGCGTCGATCCGCAAGGGCTCGGTGCCGAACGCGTTGGAAAACATCACCCGGAGGCGCGGCCCGCCGACGGTGACCCGGACGATCTGGCGGATCGTGGTGTCGGTCAGGTCGGCGTCGGGAAGCGTGTTGCGATCTTCGGGGATCTGCTGCGACGATGCCCAGCTCCGCACCCAGGTGTCGCGCGGCGCGGATGCCGCCGATCCGGCCATGGCGGTGCACAGGATCGTCAGGGCGAGCGCACGCTTGAGCATCCTCATCGGCATTTTCCTCCGTCGATCATCATTCCGCGACGCTTGAGCTTCATGATGCGAACGCCTCCACCGTGCCTCGCGCACCATGCGCCGCGAGCGAGGTCAGGTGCCTGACGAGCGCGCCGCGCACCTGCGCATCCGCCGCGAGCGCGGGTGGGAAGATCGCGTCGATCGACAGCAGCGCGTCGACCTGCGCCGCCGGATCGCTGATCCCGGCCAGCCGCGATGCGGTGAGGGCTGCGAGCGGATCGTCGACCACATGCGGATTGCCGGCATCGTCGCGTCCGCCCTGCCAGCGCATCCAGGCGGCGACACCGAGCGCAAGCGCGTCCGCTTCGAGCCCCTTCGCGCGGCGCGCCGCGATCGTCGCGAGCAGGCGCTGGGGCAGCTTCTGCGAGCCGTCCATAGCGATCTGGCGGGTGCGATGCTGGAGCGCGGGGTTGGTGAAACGCTCCATCAGCGCGGTGCGATAGGCGGCGACATCGAGGCCGGGCGGTGGCGAAAGCGTCGCCTCGGCCTCGTCCCATAGCGCCTGGACGAAACGCTCAAAGGCTGGGATCGCGACGACCTCATGCACGAAGTCGATCCCGGCGAGGCCGCCGAGATAAGCGATCGCCGAATGCGCGCCGTTGAGCATGCGCAGCTTGGCTTCTTCCCAAGGCGCGACCGAGGCGGTGATCTGGACGCCGAGCGTCTCGAAATCGGGGCGCGGGCCGCAGAAGCGGTCCTCGATCACCCATTGCAGAAAGGGCTCGGCCTTGACCATCGCCTGATCGGTGAGGCCGAGCGACGCCTCCAGCCCGGCGACATCGGCCGGGGTCGTCGCCGGGACGATGCGATCGACCATCGTTTCCGGAAAGGCGCCGTTCGCTTCGATCCAGTCTGCCAGCTCGGCCTTGTGCGCGCGGGCGATCGCCAGCACCGCCTGTTCGAGCCGCCGGCCATTGTGCGGCAGGTTGTCGCACGAGATCGCGGTGAAAGGCTTGAGGCCGAGGTCGCGCCGTGCCGAGAGCGCCGCCACGAGGAAGCCGGGTGCGGTCTTGGGGGCGGCCAGGTCCCTGCAATCCGCGGCGACGTCGGGGTCGTCGGCCAGCAGCGCGCCGGTGGCGGGATCGAGCTTATAGCCTTTTTCGGTGACGGTCAGGGTGACGATATGGACGTCCGGGTCAGCCAGCCGCTCGACCAGGGCTTCGGGGTTTTCGGGGGCGACCAGCACTTCGTGTACCACGCCCATGACCTTGAGGCTGTCGCCCGAACCGTCGCGGGTGACGAGGGTGTAGAGCCCGTCCTGCGGTTTCATCTCGTCGCGCACGCCCGCCGAGCGCAGCGACGCGCCGGTGATGCCCCAGCGGAGATCGCCCGCCTCCAGTGCGGCTTCGAAGATCGCGGCCTGATGCGCGCGGTGGAAGGCGCCAATGCCGAGATGGACAACCCCGGGCTTTACGAGGGCGCGATCGTAGGAGGGGACGGCTACCGTTGCCGGGAGAGCGCCGAGCGTTTCGTTGGAAAGGCGTTTCATCACAGCTGCTCCCCAGCGAAGGTCCTACCGGACTCACACATTGCCGGGTGCGGAAATCCTTCTCCCCCTGTGGGAGAAGGAGGGAGGAGCGAAGCGACGGAAGGATGAGGGGGAGTGAGGCTCGGCGGCGCTAAACCAACGAGAGTCCCCCTCACCCTTCCCGTCACTTCGTGACGGGCCCCTTCCCTCTCCCACAGGGGGAGAGGGAGAAAGAAGGTCGTCACCACCCTCACAGCTTGTATGCCGCCTTGGCGAGATCATAGGACAGCGCCCGCGCAACCTCATGCGCTTCGTCCTCTTCCAGCCGGTGCTCCGCCACGAGCTGGGCTAAGAAAGTGCAGTCCATCCGCCGCGCGACATCATGCCGCGCCGGGATCGAGAGGAAGGCGCGGGTGTCGTCGTTGAAGCCGACGGTGTTGTAGAAACCGGCCGTCTCGGTCGCGCGCTGGCGGAAGCGGCGCATGCCCTCGGGGGAATCGTGGAACCACCAGGGCGGGCCGAGCCTGAGCGCCGGGTAATGGCCGGCGAGCGGCGCGAGCTCGCGGCTATAGGTGTCCTCGTCGAGCGTGAACAGGATCAGGGTCAGCTTCGGATCATTGCCGTGCGCGTCGAGCAAAGGCTTGAGGTTGCGCACGAACTCGCTCGGCAGCGGAATGTCGGCGCCCTTGTCGCGGCCGAAGCGGGCGAGCAGCGACGGGTTGTGGCTGCGATAGGCGCCGGGGTGGAGCTGCATCACCATGCCGTCCTCGATCGACATGCGCGCCATTTCGGTCAGCATCTGGCCGCGGAACAGCTCGGCCTCGGCTGGAGTGGCGCGGCCTTGCCGGACCGTCTCGTATAGCGCCTCGGCCTCGGCGCGCGGAAGGTCCGCGGTGAAGGCGCTTGGGTGGCCATGGTCAGTCGAGGTCGCGCCCGCTTCACGGAAGCGCGCGCGGTGGAACTGGTGGGCGCGCAGATAGCCGGCATAGGTGCTGATATCCTCGCCAGCCGTTTCGCCGAACCGCGCGATATTCTCCAGGAAGCCGGCCGCCTCGGGGTCCATCACCGGATCGGGGCGATAGGCAGTCATTACCCTGCCCTTCCAGCCGCTGGCGCGGATCGCGCGGTGATGGTCGAGCGGGTCGAGCGGGCTTTCGGTGGTGGCGATCGCCTCGATGCCGAAGCGCTCGAACAGGGCGCGGGGGCGGAAAGCGGGGGTCTTCAGCGCCGCGTCGATCGTGTCGTAATAATGATCGGCCGTGCCGGCCTCAAGCCGCACCTCCAGCCCGAAGCATTCGGCGAACACCCAGTCCAGCCACATCCGCGAGGGCGTGCCGCGGAGCAGGTAATAATTCTCCGCGAAGATCTTCCAGATCGCGCGGCCATCGGTCGCGGTCGCGGTGCCGTCCTCGGTCGGCACGCCGAGCGTCTCGAGCGGCACGCCCTGGCTGTAGAGCATGCGGAAGACATAATGATCGGGGACGATCAGCAGCTGGGCGGGATCGGCGAAAGGTTCGTCATAGGCGAACCAGGACGGATCGGTATGGCCGTGGGGGGAGATGATCGGCAGGTCTTTTACACCGGCATATAAAGCGCGCGCGATATCGCGGGTGCGGCCGTCGGCGGGGAACAGCCGGTCTGGATTGAGCGTCAGTCGAGTCATTGACTACCTTCGTTACGTGCGGGCGTGCCGCAGCGTGTAGTTTCGATCACCAATTGGTCATAGTGCCGTCTTCAAGACGGTTCACCGGGAGATAGGCGCGCTTATACTCGTAGGTGGCCGCGAGGGCTTCGTCGATATCGACGCCGAGCCCGGGCTTGTCGCCGGGATGCATCATGCCGTTCTCGAAGCTGTAGGCGTGGGGGAAGACCGCATCGGTCTCTTCGGTGTGGCGCATATATTCCTGCATGCCGAAGTTCGGCACCGACAGGTCGAAATGCAGCGCTGCGGCCATGCAGACCGGCGACAGATCGGTCGCACCGTGGCAGCCGGTGCGGACATTGTGCATATCGGCAAAGCTCGCGATTCGGCGGAGATGGGTGATGCCGCCGGCATGGACCACGGTCGCACGGATATAGTCGATCAACTGCTCTTCGATCAGCTGCTTGCAGTCCCAGATCGAGTTGAAGATCTCGCCGACCGCGAGCGGAGTCGTGGTGTGCTGGCGGATCAGGCGGAAATTGGCCTGGTTCTCGGCGGGCACAGCGTCTTCGAGCCAGAAGGGGCGATAGGGTTCGAGATCCTTGCCGAGACGTCCTGCCTCGATCGGGGTGAGGCGGTGGTGGATGTCGTGGAGCAGGTGAACATCCCAGCCCAGCGCCTCGCGCGCCTTTTCGAACAGGGCCGGCACCGAGCGGAGATATTTCTCGCTCGACCAGAGATTCTCGGTCGGCAGATCTGCATCGGCCGGCTCGTAGAAATAGCGGTCCTTCGACACACCATAAGTCGAGGCAAGGCCCGGTACGCCCGATTGCAGGCGGATCGCCTTATAGCCCTGCGCCTGGTAGTGGAGCGCGTTGTCGATCGTCTCCTCGACGGTTTTGCCATTGGCATGGCCGTAGACCATCACGCCTTCGCGGCTGGCACCGCCGAGCAATTGATAGAGCGGCAGGCCGGCGATCTTGCCCTTGATGTCCCAAAGCGCTGTATCGACTGCGGCGATCGCCGACATGGTAACCGGCCCGCGCCGCCAGTAGGCGCCCTTGTAGAGATATTGCCAGATGTCCTCGATCCGGTGCGCATCGCGGCCGATCAGGCAGGGGACGACATGATCCTGGAGATAGCTGGCCACACTCAGCTCGCGGCCATTGAGGGTCGCGTCGCCAAGGCCGTACACGCCTTCGTCGGTCTCGATCTTCAGGGTGACGAAGTTGCGCCCCGGGCAGGTGACGATGACGCGGGCATTGGTGATCTTTGGCATGGGGCTTCCAGTCAGGCGATCGTGAGAATCGCCGATTGCACCTTGGCCGAGCTGTTGCCCGCCATGATCTCGACGCGGCCGGGCTCGACGACTTCCTTCATCTCCAGATTCCAGATGCGGAAGGCCTTTGGCCCGAGCGTGAAGCTGACTTTCCGTGTCTCGCCGGCGGCGAGCGTGACGCGTTCGAAGCCCTTCAGCGCCATCACCGGCTGAGTGACCGACGCGCCGAGATGGCGGATATAGAGCTGGACGACCTCGTCGCCGGTCCGCTTGCCGGTGTTGGTGACGTCCACCGTGACGGTGACGTTGCCGTCCGGCGCGATGCTCGGCGCCGAGAGCAAGGGCTTGCCGACCTCGAAGCTGGTGTAGCTCAGCCCATGTCCGAACGGGAACAAGGGCGCGGCGTCATCGAATAGATATCCGCGCCGGGCGCTTGGCTTGTGGTTGTAGAAGAAGGGGATCTGCCCGGCGTTGCGGACCACAGTAACTGGCAGCTTCGCACCCGGGTTGATGTCTCCGAACAGCGCCTCGGCCATCGCAGTGCCGCCTTCCTGCCCCGCATACCAGCATTCGAGGATGGCGTTGGCCTTCGCCGCCACTGTCGGCCAGCTTGCCGGGCGGCCATTGATCGCGACCACCACGATCGGCTTGCCGAGCGCATGGAGCGCCTCGAACAATGCATTCTGTTCGCCGAGCAGGTCGAGATCGGCGCGGTCGCCGAGATGGTTCTTCGCATAGCCTTCGCGGCTGGTCAGCTCGGTATCGCCGATCGCGAGCAGGATCACATCGGCCCCACGCGCCGCCGCGACGGCTTCGGCAATCAGCGCGCGGTTCTTGTCGGGGTCGGCGAGCACGACCGCGTCGGCCGTATTGTCCTCGGTCGTGGTGATGAAGACGCCCTGAGCGTGGATTACCGCCGCATCGCCGATCTTCGCGCGCACGCCGTCGAGCAGGCTGACGCGCTGTTTCGGGAAGCTCGAATAGCCGCCGAGCCGGGCGATCGCCGCATTCGGGCCGATCACCGCGACCTTTTGCGTGCCGGCCTTGAGCGGGAGCGTGCCGTCATTGCTGAGCAGGCACAGGCTCTTGCGTGCCGCCTCGAGCGCCAGCGCGCGGGCTTCGGCATTGCCGGTGATCCTGGCCGCGAGCTTGGCGTCGCCATAGGGATTCTCGAACAGGCCGGCGCGAAACTTGAAGGTAAGGAGGCGCGCGACCGCGGTGTCGATCGCCGCCTGGCTGACCGTGCCTTTGCGGACCTGATCGGCAAGCCCGCGATAGGCGAAGCCGTCGGGCAGCACGCAATCGACGCCCGCCGCCAGCGCAAGCCGCGCCGCCTCGTCGCGATCGGCCGCGACATGATGGATCCGGTCGAGCTCCTCGACTGCACCGTAGTCGCTCGCGACGATGCCGTCGAAACCCCATTCGCCGCGCAGCACATCATGCAGCAACCAGCGATTGGCGTGGCTCGGGACGCCGTCAATCTCGTTATAGGAAGGCATCACCGCGCCGATCGCGGTGCGCTCGACCACTGCGCGGAAGGGCGGGAAGAAATTCTCGCGCAACTCGCGCACCGATATCTCGGCCGGACCGACATTGGTACCGGATTGCGGCTGGCCATGGCCGGTCATGTGCTTGAGCGTCGCGAACACCTTGTCCGGCGCGAGGCGCTCATTCTTGCCGACGCCCTGCAGTCCCTCGACCGCGGCGACGCCCATCTCGCCGCAGAGATACGGGTCCTCGCCAAAGGTCTCCTCGATCCGGCCCCAGCGCGGATCGCGGGCGATATCGACCACGGGAGAGAGGACATAGGGCACGCCCCGCGCACGAGCCTCGCGGGCGATCACGCTGTTCACGCGGCGGACGAGACCGGGATCGAAGCTGCCGGAAAGCGCGATCGCCTGCGGGAAGCTGGTCGCCTCAGTCACCATGAAGCCGTGCAGCGCTTCCTCATGGTACAGGATCGGGATGCCGAGCCGGGTCTTCTCCATCGCCCAATGCTGCGCAGCATTGTTGAAGGCGATATTGTCGTCGGGCGTCCGCCAGCGCGCCGCGGTACCGCCCTCGGCCGCGCCGATTCCGGGCCCGCCACGCTTGTCGGACGGGCGCGAGATCTGGCCGATGCCGTCGGGATAAGCGGTGCTGGCCTTCGCGGGATTGAAGGCGAGCCCGTCCATCACATCGGCCTTGGTCGCCCAGAGCGCGATCATCTGCGCGACCTTCTCCTCGAGCGTCATTCGCCCGAGCAGATCCTTCACCCGATCCGCGATCGGCGCCCGCGCATCCTTGTAGAGTGCGCTTGCGGTTTTCGCGAAGGCGAGCCCCGGCGTCAGCGCGAGCACTGAAGCCGAGGACAGCCAGCCCAGCGCCTGGCGCCGGCCGATCGGGGTGGAGGCGATGCTCACTGGGTGACGGTGAGCGTTGCGGTCTTCAGATCGACCGAGTTGGGGCCGGCCATGATCTCGAACTGGCCCGGCTCGACCACGCGCTTCATCTCGAGATTCCAGAGCTCGAAGGCGCGGTGATCGAGCGTGAAGCTCAGGGTCTTCGCTTCGCCGGGCTGCAGCGTCACGCGCTGGAACGCCTTCAGCTCCTTGATCGGCCGGGTGACCGAGCTGACCAGATCATGGACATAGATCTGAACCACTTCATCGCCCGCCCGCGCGCCGGTGTTGCGGACATCGACCTTGACCTGGACCGTGCCGTCCGGCCGGATCGTCGGGCTCGACAGCTGCGGCGCACCGATCGAGAATTTGGTGTAGCTGAGGCCATAGCCGAACGGGAACAGCGGCGTCGCCTCGCCGAACAGATAACCGCGATGCGCCGATGGCTTGTAGTTATAGAACATCGGCAGCTGCCCGACCGAGCGCGCAATCGTCACCGGCAGCTTGCCGCCTGGATTGACGTCTCCGAACAGCACGTCAGCGGCTGCGTTGCCGCCCTGCTCGCCGAGGTACCAGCCCTCGATCACTGCATTGGCATTGGCCGCAACCTTGTTGATCGAGAGCGGCCTGCCGTTGATCATCACCACGACGATCGGCTTGCCGAGTGCCTTCAAGGCGTCAAACAGATCCTGTTGCTGGCCAACCAGATCGAGGCTCGACCGGTCGCCGAGATGGCTGTCGGCCCAGGCCTCGCGGCTGGTCTGCTCGGTATCGCCGATCGCAAGCACGATCGTGTCGGCGCCCTTCGCCGCCTCGACCGCGGCGGCGATCCGCTTCGCATTCTCGGCAGGGTCGGCGAGGGTGACGGTGTCTGCCCACCAATCGTCATTCTCGGTGATCTTGACGCCTTCCGAATAGACTATGTTGGCGCGCGTCCCGACCTTCGCCTTGACCCCGTCGAGGATCGAAACAGTGACCGGCGGCTCGCCATAATAGCCGCCGAGGCGGGCGACAGCGGCGCTCGGGCCGATCACTGCGATGGTCGGCTTGGCCGCACCCGCTGCGGGGAGGGCCAGTGGCAGCACGCCATCATTCTTGAGCAGCACCATCGACCGCGCTGCCGCCGTTCGCGCCAGCGCGCGGGCCTCGGCATTGTTGGTGACCTTCACCGCCGCCGCCGCATCGGCATAGGGGTGCTCGAACAGCCCGGCGCGGAACTTCATCTCGAGCATCTTCCTGACCGCGTCGTCGATCAGCGCTTCGGAGACCTTGCCGGCGCGCACCGACGCGACGAGCGTCTTGTAGCTGCCGCCCTCGGGCAGGTCGCTGTCGACGCCTGCATTGAGCGCGAGCAGCGCTGCCTCGGCCTTGTCCGCGGCGATGTGGTGAATGTCCTGGAGCTGGTCGATCGCATAATAATCGCTGGTGATCGCGCCCTTGAAGCCCCATTCGCCGCGCAGCACATCGTGCAGCAGCCACTTGCTCGCATGGCTCGGCGTGCCGTCGATCTCGTTATAGCTGGGCATCAGTGCGCCCGGCCCGGCGCGCGTGATCACCTGCTCGAAGGGCGGGAAGAAATTCTCGCGCAGCTCTCGCTCGGAGATCGGCGCCGGGCCGATATTGGTGCCGCTCTCGGGCTGGCCATGGCCGGTCAGATGCTTGAGCGTGGCGAAGACCTTGCCGGGCGCGAGCTTTTCAGGCTTGCCGGCGCCTTCGAGACCTTCGACCGCGGCGACGCCCATCTCGCCGACCAGATAGGGATCCTCACCAAAGGTCTCCTCGATCCGGCCCCAGCGCGGATCGCGGGCGACATCGACCACGGGCGACAGGGCGAGGGTGACGCCCCGCGCCGCGATCTCGCGCCCGGTAACGACATTGATCGCGCGGATCATGTCCGGATCCCAGCTTGAGGCGAGGCCGATCGGGATCGGGAAGCTGGTCGCGCCGACCGCGGCATAGCCGTGCAGCCCTTCCTCATGGAACAGGATCGGAATGCCGAGCCGGGTTTTGGTGAGGGCATAGCGCTGCAGATCATTGACCAGCTCTACCGTGCTCTTGATGCCCCGGCGCGCCACGACGCGCGGCGAGGAGGGACCGTCCGCATCCGAGGGGCGCGAGAAACCGCCAAGGCCATCCGGATACAGCGCCGCAACCTTGGCGATATCGATGCGCTTGTTCGCATCGAGCATCTTGGTCTTTTCCTGCCAGACCGTCAGCAGCTGGGCGACCTTCTCCTCGAGCGTCATCCGCTTGAGCAGATCTTCCACGCGTGCGTCGACCGGTGCGCTGGCATCCTTGTAGAGCGGCTTCGCCTCGGCGGGCGCGGCCGGGGGCGGCGCGGCGCTGAGCGCGACCGGCGCGGCGCAGGCGAGCAGCAGGACGAACGAGCGGCGGACGAAGCGCGACGCGATAGTGGATGGCATTATGGGGAACCCCTCCTGTGGACACGGTGTCGTCGGACAAGCCGCCGCGCCACCGCTTTTTCTGATAGCGCTACCATGATAAGTCAGGCAATGTCTGTCAATTGCCGATGGTCGCCGGGAGAGCCGGCCCGGCGCGCGTGAGAGGAAGTTCGATGAGTCGCTTGGTAGCATGGTGTGCGGCTCTGTTCATTTTGGCCGGCGCCCTGCCCGCGACCGCTGCCCGTGCCGAAGACGGCTATGATCTGTGGCTGCGGTACCGCCCGCTCCCGGTGGACATCCAGGCGCTGGCTCGCGTCCGTGCGACCGCCATCGTCACCGACAATCGCGACCCCTCCATTGGAAAAGCTGTCGAGGAGCTCGATCGTGCGCTTGGCGGCATGCTCGGCAGCGCCCCGCCGACGAGCGCGACGGTCTCGGCCGGTGCGATCGTCCTCGGCACAGCGGCCGAGCCGCGCATCCGGGCGCTTGGCCTGCCGCTCGCCCAGCTCGGCGATGAAGGCTATCTGATTCGCAGCGTGACCATCGACGGCAAGCCGGTGACCGTGATCGCGGCGAATAGCGGCATCGGCGTTCTTTATGGCAGCTTCGCGCTGATCGAGCGGCTGGAACGCGGCCAGCCTCTCGATGGACTCGACATCGCCTCCGCGCCGAAGCTCAAGCTCCGCATCCTCGACCATTGGGACAATCTCGATCGCACCGTCGAGCGTGGCTATGCCGGGCAGTCGATCTGGGACTGGTGGAAGCTCCCCGACTTCAAGGACCAGCGCTACACCGATTATGCGCGGGCCAATGCGTCGATCGGGATCAACGGCGCAGTTCTCAACAACGTCAACGCCAAGGCCGACAGCCTGACCGCGCCGTATATCGCCAAAGCGGCGGGGCTGGCGAAGGTATTCCGGCCCTATGGCATAAAGGTCTATCTCTCTGCGCGCTGGTCGGCACCGATCGAGATCGGCCATCTCAAGACCGCCGATCCGCTCGACCCCGCCGTCGCTGCGTGGTGGAAAGCGAAGGCGGACGAGATCTATGCCGCCATTCCCGATTTCGGCGGCTTCCTCGTGAAGGCGAATTCGGAAGGTCAGCCGGGCCCGCAGGACTATCACCGCAACCATGCCGATGGCGCTAACATGCTCGCCGCCGCAGTGAAGCCGCATGGCGGGGTCATCATGTGGCGCGCCTTTGTCTATGCGCAGGAAAATCCCGAGGACCGCGCCAAACAGGCTTATGACGACTTCAAGCCATTGGACGGCAAGTTCGCCGACAATGTCATTGTCCAGGTGAAGAACGGCGCGATCGATTTCCAGCCGCGCGAGCCCTTCCATCCCTTGTTCGGTGCGATGCCGAAGACCCCGCTGATGATGGAATTCCAGATCACCAAGGAATATCTCGGGATGGCGACTCACCTCGTCTATCTCGGGCCGCTCTATGAGGAAGTGCTGCAGGCCGACACCTGGGCGCACGGCAAGGGATCGACCGTCGCGAAGGTGATCGACGGGTCGCTCGACCATCATGCGCTGACCGGCATGGCCGGCGTCGCCAATATCGGCAGCGACCGCGACTGGAGCGGAGCGACCTTCAACCAGGCGAACTGGTTCGTGTTCGGGCGTATGGCCTGGGACCCCGAGGCATCGGCGAAGGCGGTTGCGGGCGAATGGTCCGAGCTGACCTTCGGGCCCAACCCGCAGATCACCCCGACGGTAGTCGACATGATGACGACGTCGCGCGAGGCGGTGGTGAACTATATGGAGCCGCTCGGCCTCGCCCATATGATGGCCACCAGCCATCATTATGGCCCGGCGCCCTGGGTGCATGAGCTCGCCCGGCCCGAGTGGAACCCGGTCTATTATCACAAGGCGGATGCGACGGGCATCGGCTTCGACCGGACGAAGACCGGCAGCAATGCCGTCGCCCAATATGCGCCCAAGGTCGCGGCGATGTTCGCTGACCCGAAGACCACGCCGGAACGGGACCTTCTCTGGTTCCACCATGTCGGCTGGGATCAACGCATGACTTCGGGCAAGACGCTGTGGGAAGAGCTTGTCGCGCATTATGCGCTCGGCATTGCGCAGGTCGGCGACATGCAACGTAAATGGCGGATGCTGGCGCCGCTGATCGATGGCGAACGCTACGCCAAGACCGATACCTTCCTATCGATCCAGCAGCGCGAGGCGCAGTGGTGGCGCGATGCGTGCCTTGCCTATTTCATGAGCGTTTCGGGTCGTCCGCTGCCGCCGGGCGAAGCGCCGCCGGCGCGTTCATTGGCAGACTATGAGGCGATCACCTTCCCCTACGAGCCCGGGAAGTAGCGCGGTAACATAGATTAGAGCCTGACTGGCGATTTCCTTCGCCCCGCAGCATTGACAGCCAGTCGCCAGAGGCATAGCGTCAATGTGATCGCTATCATTTATGTTCGGCGTGAGACAATGAGAGACCCGATAGAGGTCCGATTTGAGGGGTATGGCTTGAGCACCAATCTTGAAAAATTCCTGGTCGTGCGCGTCAGGCAGGGCCTCGCCCCTGTCACCCACAGCGGACGCTTCTGATGCGGAGGCCGTCGGATCTTTCCCCCCGTCGCCCTTCACACATCGGCATGGATAGCCCTCGCTAGCCGTGCCGATCTTTCTCCCCTGGGGCGGCTGGCGCGAGTCAGTCGCCCATTTTGTGTGTCCGCCCATGTTGCGGACTGCACCGCAACATCGTAGCCACCGTGCCAAGGGGAGCATCACGATTTGAGGCAACGTACATCTCGGCGGCAAAAGACCACCGCCACGATCAGCGATGTAGCCGAGAAGGCCGGCGTTTCGCCCATGACCGTGTCGCGTGTCCTGAACGGCGAGAGCAATGTCCGGCCGGCCACGCGCGAGGCAGTAAATGCCGCGATCGCGGCGCTCAGCTATTCTCCCAATCCCGCCGCGCGCAGCCTTGCCGGTGCGCAGCCGATCCGGATCGGCCTGCTCTACAGCAACCCGAGCGCTGCCTATCTCAGCGAGTTCCTGGTCGGCAGCCTCGATTGCGCCACCCGCGCCAATGTTCAGCTCGTCGTCGAGAAATGCGATGACGACGAACATGCCGATGAAGCGGCCCGGCGCCTGTTGCTGGGCGGCATCGAAGGCATCGTCCTGCCGCCACCGCTGTGCGACTCGGAACGCCTGCTTGCCGTGCTGCGCGAAGCCGACGGCCTCGCGGTCACGGTCGCGAGCGGCCATCCGGCGCCCGGTTTCTCGGCAGTGAGCATCGACGACCACCGCGCCGCCTTCGAGATGACCCGCCATATCGCCGCGCTAGGCCATCACCGGATCGGCTTCATCATCGGCAACCCGAACCAGACCGCCAGCGCACGCCGCCTCGCCGGCTACCGCGACGCGCTCACCGCGCTCGGCCTGCCGCAGGACGATGCGCTGATCGTGCAGGGCCTTTTCACCTATCGTTCGGGTCTCGATGTGGCCGAGCAGTTGCTCGACGTGGCTGATCCGCCCTCGGCGATCTTCGCCAGCAATGACGATATGGCGGCGGCCACGGTCGCGGTCGCGCATCGCCGCGGACTCGATGTGCCGGGCGACCTGACTGTCTGCGGCTTCGACGACACAGCCCTGGCCACGACGATTTGGCCGGAATTGACAACGATACACCAACCGATCACCGATATGTCGCTGGCGGCCGTTGAGCTGCTCGCAAAGGAGATTCGCAGCCGCCGCGCGGGGCAACGTGAGGACCCGAGTCATATCCAGCTCGACTTCACGCTGGTGCGCCGGCAGTCCGATGCCGCACCACGGCGGCGGCCGCCGGTCGTCGCGTCGCGCGCGCCCTGAGCTGCCCCGAGGGCTCGCAAGACTATTTTTGCGATAGCGACCTTCGAATTGAGGTCGCCGTGGTTCTATGTTACCGGTACCAATGATAGTTGTCAGGAGAGAGACGTGCAGCGTGAACCCGTAAAGGCCTTCCGGTCGCGTGACTGGTTTGCCGATCCGGAGCGGTCGGACATGACGGCGCTCTATCTCGAGCGCTTCATGAATTACGGCATCACCGCGAACGAGCTGCGCAGCGGCCGGCCGATCATCGGCATCGCGCAGACCGGCAGCGATCTTTCGCCCTGCAATCGGATCCATGTCGATCTCGCGCGGCGCACCCGCGAAGGCATCCGCGACGCGGGCGGCATTCCGATGGAATTCCCAACCCATCCGATCTTCGAGAATTGCCGGCGCCCGACCGCCGCGCTCGACCGCAACCTCGCTTATCTCGGTCTGGTCGAGATCCTGTACGGCTATCCGATCGACGCAGTGGTCATCACCACCGGCTGCGACAAGACGACGCCGTCCGGCATCATGGCCGCCTCGACCGTCGACATCCCGTCGATCGTGCTGTCGGGCGGACCGATGCTCGATGGCTGGCATGAGGGCGAACTGGTCGGCTCCGGCACCGTCATCTGGCGTTCGCGGCGCAAGCTCGCGGCGGGCGAGATCGACGAGGAGGAGTTCCTCCGCCGCGCGACCGACAGCGCGCCCTCGGCGGGGCATTGCAACACCATGGGCACCGCCTCGACGATGAACGCGGTGGCCGAAGCGCTCGGCCTGTCGCTGCCGGGCTGCGCGGCGATCCCCGCGCCGTACCGCGAGCGCGGCCAGATCGCGTACGAGACCGGGCGCCGCATCGTCGACATGGCGTATGAGGATCTGCGCCCGTCGAAGATCCTGACCCGGGCCAGCTTCCTCAACGCGATCCGGGTGATCACCGCGATCGGTGGTTCCTCCAACGCGCAGCCGCATCTGATGGCGATGGCGCGCCATGCCGGGGTCGAGATCAACCCGTCGGACTGGACCGAATATGGCTATGACGTACCGCTGCTGGCCGATGTCCAGCCGGCGGGCCGTTTCCTCGGCGAGCGTTTCCACCGCGCGGGCGGCGTGCCGGCGATCCAGTGCGAGCTGGCTGCTGGCGGACTGCTCGATACGAGCTGCATCACGGTGACGGGGCAAAGCGTGGCTGAGAATATCGCCGGGCGCGATGCGCGCGACCGCGAGGTGATCCGCGCCTTTGCGACGCCGCTGCAGGAGAAAGCTGGCTTCCTCGCGCTGACCGGAAACCTGTTCGACTTCGCGATCATGAAGACGAGCGTGATCTCGGCCGAATTCCGCCAGCGCTATCTGAGCCATCCCGGCAAGGAAGGGATTTTCGAGGCGCGCGCGGTGATCTTCGACGGATCGGACGATTATCATCACCGCATCAATGACCCCGCGCTGGAGATCGACGAGAATTGCGTGCTGGTCATGCGCGGTGCCGGGCCGATCGGCTGGCCGGGATCGGCCGAGGTCGTTAACATGCAGCCACCAGACGCGCTGATCCAGCGCGGCGTGGCCTGGCTGCCGACGCTTGGCGACGGACGGCAATCGGGGACGTCGGACAGCCCTTCGATCCTCAATGCCTCGCCCGAAAGCGCGGTCGGCGGGGGGCTTGCCTGGCTGCGCAATGGCGATGTGATCCGGATCGATCTCAACGCGGGCACCTGCAACGCGCTGGTCGAAGCGGCCGAGATCGCGAAGCGCAAGGGCGAGCCGGCGCCGCCGATCCCCGAGAGCCATACGCCGTGGGAGGAGCTGTACCGCGAAAAGACCGGACAGCTCGAGGATGGCGCGGTGCTCGAGATGGCGTTGAAATATCGCGGGATTTCGGCGAAGACACCGCGACATAATCATTGAGGTGATGGGGGACTGATGCGGATACGGGCCATGATCGCCGCGCTGCTGGCGCTGCCGCTCCTCGTTGCGGCGGCGCCAGTGCCCATCGCCTATTTCGACTGGTTCGATTATCGCGGTGAGGACCCGGTCGACCGCGCGATGAAGGCCGGGCCGGAGGCGTATCGCAACCCGATCCTGCAGGGCTTCTATCCCGATCCCTCGATCCTCCGGGTCGGCAGCGACTATTATCTCGTCAATTCGAGCTTCAGCTACTTCCCCGGCCTGCCGATCTTCCGCAGCCGCGATCTCGTTTCCTGGATCCAGATCGGCAATGCGATCGACCGGCCCGGGCAATTCGACTTCAAGCATATCGGCCTGTCGCGCGGCATCTTCGCGCCCGACATCACTTTTCATGCCGGGCTCTTCTATCTCGCCGGCACCTGCGTCGATTGCGGCGGCAATTTCGTGATGACGGCGAAGAGCGCGGCCGGCCCCTGGTCCGACCCGCACTGGAACCCGATCGACGGCATCGATCCCTCGCTGTTCTTCGATGATGATGGCCAGGCCTGGATCCTCAACAACGGTCCGCCGGTGGGCAAGCCGCGCTATGACGGCCACCGTGCGATCTGGGTCCAGCGCTTCGACACGCGGACGATGAAGCCGGTTGGCGAGCGCAGCGTGATCGTCGATGGCGGGGTACGCCCGGCCGACAAGCCGATCTGGATCGAAGGCCCGCACCTCTTCCGCAAGGACGGTCTTTATTACCTGATCGCGGCCGAGGGCGGTACGGCGGAGAACCATAGCGAAGTGGTGTTCCGCAGCCGATCGGTCACCGGGCCCTATGAGCCCGGGCCGGTCAATCCGATCCTGACCCAGCGCACGCTCGATCCGGCGCGGCCCTTTCCGATCACCTCGACCGGCCATGCCGATTTCGTCGCCACGCCCAAGGGCGACTGGTGGAGCGTCTTCCTCGGCACCCGGCCGTACCGGGACGACTTCTACAATATCGGCCGCGAGACCTTCCTGCTGCCGGTGCGCTGGCAGAATGGCTGGCCGGAAGTGACCGCGCCGGGGGCGGCTGTTCCATACGTCCATGCCCGGCCCGCCCTGCCGCGCCAGGCGGCGGCGGTGCCGAACAGCGGTGCCTTCCATGTCCGCGACGAGTTCACCGGGAAGGCGCTGGCGCCTTATTGGGTGCAGATCAGGGCGACCGATACGCAGTGGCACGGGCTGTCGGGCGGTGCGCTCGGGCTGGTCGCACGGCCGGTGGCGATCGGTGGGGCGGGAGACCCTTCGTATCTCGGCCGGCGCGTGCAGCATGGCTGGGCGACGGCAGAGACGCTGGTGCGGTTCGCGTCGAAGCGTGAGGGTGACCGCGCGGGGATCGCGGTGGTGCAGGACCCCGCCTATTTCTACGCCCTGTCGCTCGCCCGCACTGCTGCGGGATCGGCGATCGTGGTGGAGAAGCGCAACGGGCCGAAGGATCTGGCCGGCGGCGTGCCGGTTGCCTCGGTGCCGTTCAAGGGCACGACGGTGCGGCTGCGGATCGTGCTGCGCGGCGCGCTCTGCGACTTCCTCTATGCGGGGGCTGACGGGACCTGGCATGTGGTGGCGAAGGACCTCGATGCGACGATCCTGAGCACCAAGCATGCCGGCGGGTTCATCGGTGCGACGGTCGGGCCGTTTGCGAGGGCCGGCGGGGCTGACTGACGCGGCTTGCACGCAGTTTCCGTATTGGACGTTGCTGCATGCGGCCAGTAGGTGAATCGCGACCGAGCGCTAGCCGCGGGGGCCTTATTGCCCCGGCTTGCCGGTCCGCAGATCGACCGCCCGGCCATGCTCATAGCCCAGGATGCCGGGGATCGGCGCGAGCCGGTTGATGCCGCCGGCGCCGGGCTCGTAATATTCGCCGACCACCTCGAACTGCGCTGGCACGAGACCAAGGGAGCGCAGCGCTGCGGGAACCGGCGTGGTCGAGTCCGGCGGCACCAGCGCCTCGCCAAGCACAAGGCCGTATTGGAACATAGATGCCCCCAGATTGTCCTCAAGATGCGGGACAGGGGATGGCTTGTGGACCTTGTCGGCATAGAGCGAACCGATATCGGTGATCACCCCGGCCCGCGCGTCGAAACGAACGGTGCCCAGGCAGTTGCACGTCACCAGCATGTTGCCGCCCGCCATAACCCCGTACAGGATATAGGTCCCGGGCGGAACTTCGAGCAGGATCGTGCGCATCTCGCCGTCTTCGAGGAACTTGCCCGAATCGACGACGAAGCTGTTGGCCTTGCCGGCATAATCGAACTCGAATGTGTCGATGCCGGGCGCCTTGCCGTCCTTCGCCTTTTTGGTGAGCTCGGGCAGGGCCTTGTCATAAGCGAGCTTCCGGGCCGCACGATACTCGTCCAGTTCCTGCGTGGTTGGAATGCGCAGCATCACGTGCTGGATGGCGGACATGCCCGATTTCGCGTGGCTCGTCCTCAGGAGCAGATAGGCAACATCGGCGCGAAGAGCCGCGGGGGCGGTCAGCAGCGGTGTGACGCCGGCATTGTCCTTCGCTAGGGCCGTAACCGGTGTCGCCACGGCGATGGACAGGCCGAGCAGCGCGAGTGCGATCCGTTTCATTCGGTTACCGCCTCATCCTGTGGCTTGGGCGAAGCGGCGAGCTTGGCCTGCATCAGCAGCAATTGCTGCTCGTCATCCTTGTTCAGCGCATTCCAGGCGTCTTCGGTGATCGCATAGCGCTCATAGCCGCGGGTGCCCATGCAGCGGCGCATCTTGTTGCTGCGCGCGCCGCGCTCCATCTTGGGCGCGATGATCGCGGCCAGCCCGCTGAAGACGACAACGCCGACCATGGCCGTTAACATGTCGGGGCCAACGACCATGGGCGAACCCTGCCTGGTCTTTCGCCGATGGGCCTCGTCCCACGGAATGAACCCCGGGACCTTTGCCGGCCCCGCCACGACCAGATGCCCGCGGCATTCCAGGAGATCCCGATAAGCGTCGGCGAAGCTGACTGAGGGATTGTTGAAGTAATAGAATTTATAGCCCTCGCTACGGACTTTCGGATCCTGCGAAGGGGAGACATCGGGAAGCTTCACCGTCGCGGGATCGGGCAAGCCTTGCGGTGTATCCGCCGCCTGCGCCGCGGCCGGTAAAGGCTGCGCGAGCAGGAGCAGGATCGGGATGTATCTCATCATGCAACAATCGTCAGGCATTTCACCGATCAGGACAAGTGCCTGATCGTTTTTCGCGTCTCGACTGGTCTCGCCACGCCCGCTTTGCGCTCGCAGGTGGCGCAGACCGGCGGGGCACCGGCAATGCACGGGTGTTCAAAAGCAGGGCGGGCATCTCGGAACGGCGGTGTATCGACTGCGTTGTTCTCGGATGGCTGGCCGATCCTTATGCCTGTTCTTGCCGTTGACCCTCGCCGGCTGCGGGGGTGGGGGCGCTGAGCTGGCGGCGGTGAAGAGTGCGCATTCGCTGCTGGCGGAATGGGCTGCGGTCGAGGGGATGGCGGCGGCGGGGCGGGTGCCCGCGACGTACGCCGACGAGATGCGGCAAGAGGCGAGGCAGGGGCTCGCTTCCGATCGCCCGGCGCTGAAGAACCGAGACGCGACGGCGGCTGTTGATGCCGTGCTCTCGGCCTCGGCTGTGAGCGAGCCGCAGCTGAAATCCGCCGCCGACATGCTCGACGCGATCGAGAAAAGCCTTGAAGATCGCTGAACTTTCGCTCGGCATATTGACGGCCGTTGGCGGCTTCGTCGATGTCAGCGAGCTGGTCTTCATGCCCCAGGCGGGGTCGCGCTTCGGCTATGCGCTGGTCTGGCTGGTGGTGCTGGCGACGATCATCATCATCGTGTTCGGCGAGATGAGCGGGCGCACCGCCGCGATCGGCAAGCAACCCTTGTTCAACCTGATGCGCCACCGGCTCGGCCTCTCGTTCGGCCTGATCGTGCTGATCGCATCGCTGATCGCGAACACGATCATCTGCGCAGCGGAGATCGGCGGGGTCGCGCTGATCCTCCAGCTGGTCAGCGGCCTGCCCTTCCGGCTGATGGCGATCGCGGCGACACTCACCTTCGCCGCCTCGATCTGGCTGCTGCCGTTCAAATGGATCGAGCGCTGCTACGGCCTGCTCGGCCTTTTCATGATCATCTTCCTGGTGGCCATCGTCGCGATCCATCCGCCCTGGCACGCGATCGCGGGCGGGCTCGTGCCGCAAGTCCCCGCGGGGCTTTCGCATATCGACCTGATCGCCTTCAGCTATTTCGCGGTCGCGCTGCTGAGCGCAGTCACCTTCCCTTACGAGACCTGCTTCTATTCTTCGGGCGGGATCGAGGAGGATTGGGGGCCGAAGGACCTGGCCGTCAATCGCGTGACGACCATAGTCGGCTTCGGGCTCGGCTCGCTGCTCGCGCTGGCGCTGATGGCAGGCGGCGCGCAGCTGTTCGGCCCGGCGGGCATCTCGCCGGAAATGCCGGGGACAGTCGCACTGCTGGCGGCAGTGCCGTTCGGCAAGACGGGACTGCTGCTCGCGCTCGCCGGCATGTTCTTCGCCATTGCGGGGGCCGCGATCGAGACCTGCCTCGCCAATGCCTATAGCGTGGGGCAGTTCTTCGGCTGGCGCTGGGGGCGCAGCCAGGCACCGCGCGAGGCGCCGCGCTTTACGCTCTCCTGGCTCGCCTTCTTCGCGGCGGCGCTGGCGATCGTCATGACCGGCGCCGAACCAGTCCAGCTCGCCGAATTTGCCGTGGTCGCCTCGGTTCTGGTGCTGCCCTTCACCTATCTGCCGCTGCTGCTGATCGCCGGCGACCGCCAGCTGATGGGCGAGCATGTGAATGGCATGGTCTCGAGGACTCTGGGCTGGGGCTTCTTCGTCCTGATCTGCATCGCCGCCCTGGCCGCTTTGCCCCTGTTCGTCCTGACGCGTGGAGGGCAGCTGTGAAGGCGACCGACCGGATCGGGCTGATCGGCGAGGTGCGCGATCTCCAGATCATCGACGTGGACGGCTGCAATTGCGGCATCGTCGATGATGTCGAGCTGGATGGCGAGCCGGGCGGTGAGCTGGTGATCGCGGCGGTTCTGGTCGGGCCGGGGGCTTATGCTTCGCGGCTGCCGCGCTGGGCGATGTGGCTGGTTCGGCGCGTTGCGGGCGGTGGCTGTGTGCGCGTGCCGTGGGGCGAGGTGGAGAGCATCACGAGCGTGCTGTGTCTGCGGTGTCGGGCGGATGAGCTGGGGCTTGCCCGGGGCGAGGTGGCAGCGGCGCGGCTGTTGCCTCGGGTTGGAGGTGCCTGATGCGGTTGGGCGATCTTTGTGGTGCCAGGGTTGAGTCCGAAACGGGCGAAGCCATTGGGCGTGTGTCCGAGGTTCATGCCGAGCGGGGGCGGGTTGTTGCGCTTGGGGTTGGGGCTGGGAGCTTTTTGTCGCGGCTGTTTGGTGGGGGGCGTGGGCGGCGGGTTGGCTGGGATGAGGTGGTTGCGGTTGAGGATGGGAGGGTTGTCGTCAGGGGGCGTGGGGGTTCCTAGACGAGATTGCAGGATCGAAACCTGTGAGCCCCTCCCCTTAGGCTACTGGATTCACACATATTGCTGGCGCCGTTCTTCCCCTCTCCTCTTAGGAGAGGGGCAAGCTGCGCAGCAGCGCGGGGTGAGGTTGATGGCGAGGCGCTCGTTCCTACCAGTCACCCTCACCCTTCCCGCCGCTACGCGGCGGGCCCAGTGTTGGGTCGGCCATGCCCCCGGCATGGCCTGAACAGCGCGGGGCGCTGTTCACCCAACACTCCTCTCCCGCTGGGAGAGGGCGAAGTCTGGCAACCGTCCCCCCGCCTTCTTCAGACCAAGGGCACCGCCGGGCGGAGCTTTGCGCTTTGGGCTCGCAGGAGCAGCTTCGCGGGTGCCAAGGGGGTGGCGAACGGGGAGGCTTCCACGGCTTCGATCATGATCGGGCCGCTGCGCTTGCCGGACTGGATGATGAGCTGCGCCAGGCCGTTGAACAGCGAGCGTTCGGAGCCCTTGTCGCTTTCCAGGCAGTTCGGATCGCCATTGCCGACACCGATCAGCTTGCCCGCGCCGGAGACCCTGAAGCGCAGCTTGTGGTTCGCGGTCGGGACCGGGCGGCCCTTCGCGTCGAGTGCCTCGACCCGCACCATGGCGACGTCTTCGCCGTCGGCATCGATCGAGGTGCGATCAGCGGTCATGCGGAGCGAGTGGGCGGGGCCAGTCGTTTCGTGCCGCTCGGTCAGCACCACGCGGCCGCCGCGCCTGCCGCGGGCTTCGATGACGCCGGGCTGATAGACCGCTTTCCAGGCGAGATGGCCGAGATGCGGCACGCGCTGCACGCCGAGGCTCTTGCCGTTGACGAGCAGTTCGACCTCATCGAGGTTCGAATAGACCCAGATCGCGATCTCCTCGCCTTCGCGGCCCGACCAGTTCCAGTGCGGGAAGAGGTGAAGGCTCGGCTGGGTGCGCCACCACGCCTTGTAATAATAGAAATAATCCTTCGGGAAGCCGCACATGTCGACGATGCCGAACTGGGAGTTGATCGACGGCCAGCCATAGGGCGTGGGCTCGCCGCGATAATCGAAGCCGGTCCAGGCGAAGCCGCCGGCGAGCCATTCGCGCGAGCCGTAGATGCTCCACC
Organism: Sphingomonas sp. P3_C5; assembly: GCF_056402635.1. NCBI lineage: Bacteria > Pseudomonadati > Pseudomonadota > Alphaproteobacteria > Sphingomonadales > Sphingomonadaceae > Sphingomonas > Sphingomonas sp. P3_C5. The sequence continues at coordinate 1,100,940 of NZ_JBFUHA010000001.1, read as the reverse complement.
ATTGCTCAGGCGTTTCGCCCCAGGGCACGACGCCGTCATAGCTGCTGATGGTGTTGCGCGCCTTGTCGCTGGAATATTCGCCGCGCGTGGAAATCGCGCTCGACGTCTCCGATCCGTAGACCGGGCGGGTCGGATGCTTCTTGTGGAAATCGTCCGGGAATTTCGAATTGTAATTGAAGCCGATGATGTCGAGCGGATCCGACACGCCCTGCTCGTTGGTGCCGTTGACCGCCGCGGAAACGACGCGGGTTGGATCGAGCGCGTGGCAGTGCTTCACCATGGTCGCCGCGATCGCAGCGCCCTGCTTGGCCATCTCGCCCGATTGTAGCAGCCATTCCTCATTGCCGATCGACCAGATGATGATCGACGGCGAGTTGCGATGGCGCTTCACCATCAGCTCGAGCTCCATCAACCCTTCGGGGTTGGAGCTCATCTGGCGCGTTTCGCACATCATCATCACGCCGGCGCGGTCACACGCCTCGACCCATTCGGGCGTCGGCATATTGTGCGAGGTGCGCACCGCGTTGCAGCCCATTTCCTGCAGCACCGACAGGCGGAAGGCGTGCAGCTGGTCCGGCAGGGCGGCGCCGACGCCGGCATGATCGTGATGGTTGCAGGTGCCCTGGATCTTCACCGACTTGCCGTTGAGGAAGAAGCCCTTGTCCGCATCGAAGCGCGCGCTGCGCACGCCGAACGACACGCGCTCGGCATCGCGCAGCGCGCCGCCGCTCAGCACCTTCACGACGGCAGAGTAGAGATAGGGCTGGCCCGGCCCCCAAAGCTGGGCGGCGGCGATGGTCGCGGCGGCGGAGAAATCGGCCGAGGCGCCGGGGGCGATCTCCCGGGCGGGCGCGGTCGCCGTCGCGACGGTGTGGCCGTCAGCGTCGAGGATCGTCCACTCGATCGCGGCTTCGGCGGGCTGATCGCTTTCATTTTGAACGACCGTGGCGAGATCGACCTTTGCCCCGCCGTCGGCCGGTGCGGCGCGGACGACGCTGTCCCATTTGCCGATATGGAGCGGATCATGCTTGGTCAGCCAGACATGGCGATACAGCCCGGCGCCTTCGTAGAACCAGCCATCGCCAAAGCTCGCATCGAGCCGCACGACGACGACATTCTTGGCGCCATAGGCAAGGAAATCGGTGACGTCGAAGCGGAAGGGCGCATAGCCATTGTCGTTGCGGCCGATGAAGCTGCCATTGACGAAGACGACCGCATCGCGGAGCGCGCCGTCGAACTCGATCCAGATGCGGCGGCCGCGATCGCTCTCCGGGATTTCGAAGACCCGCCGATACCAGCCGATGCTGGTTTCGGGATAGCGGCGGCCGAGCGGCTTGTAGCCGTGCGAGCGAGTCTTGCTTTCGCCTTCACCGCCCTCATCATTGACGAAGGGGAGCTCAACCGCCCAGTCATGCGGCAGATCGACCGCGCGCCAGCCGCTATCGTCAAAGGCGTGCTTGGAGATCTTGAAGTCGCCGGTCTTGGCGAAATCCCCCTGCCCCGCGCCGAAGCCGAAATCCTTGGCGGGATCAGTGCCGTGCCCGAAGGCGAACCGCCAGCCGAAGTCGAACAGCAGTTCCTCGCGGGGGAGCGTGCCTGTGTTCAGGCGGGCGGCTGCGTCCAGCGGCTTTGCGAGGGCGGTGCGCGGGAGCATCGTGGCGGCGGTGAGCGCCAGGCCGGAGGTTACCATTTTGCGGCGGGTTAGGTCGTTCATGGGAAACTCCTGACGTGGGAAGCTTGATAGCAGTTCGCGTAGCAGGACCCGCGTGGGAGCGTGGGGCCAGACATCCTCGGGCGCTGCTTCGGCCGGGGTGCACCCCCGGCCCGCATCGCTCGCGCCAGTGATCTGATATGTCAGACATAATGGCAAGTCGATCTTGCTTGGGCTTGGGGGTTTTGTCCAAGCTTCTTCATGCCGGTTTCCCCTTTTGCGTGCGCGGCGGCGGCGCGGGGTGCCACGGTTGCGCGTGTCACCCTAGGGAATCGGGGCGTAGACGGGGGCGTAGATAATGGCGCAGCCAGACCGCGGGGCAGAGGAGGGCGAGGTCGTCCCGGGGAATAGCGGCCCGGGCTCTGACGGGGGCAGAGGCTCGGGCGCGGGGTCCGGCTCGGGCGGCGGCTCGGGCGGTGGCGCTGGCTTGGGGTCCGGCTCGGGCGGCGGCTCCGGCTTTGGCGGGGACTCCGGCACGGCGGCCTCTGGCGGTGGGCGGCGGAGCGGCACCAGCGTCGACGTGTACGCGTCGGCACGGGCGAGCGCCTTTTCGATCATCTCCTTGGCGGTGGGATCGCTCTTAACCTCCTCACGGATTTGCCATTTCCTCGGCTGGCGCACGCGGAGCCAGTGCAGTGCAGCGTTGGGATCGGGCGGGAAATGGTGCGTGTAGGTGGCGTAGACCGGCTTATCGTCGCCTACATGCTTGAAAACCTTGGTGCGCTCGACGCTGCACCCGACGGCTCGGGAATAGAGCGCGCGCTCGACCCGGGCGTCGGCATGTTCCTTGCCGACCACCACCGCCTCGGCGAATTCCTCATGGGTGTTGCGCCAGCGATAGATGGTGCGGACGCACACCTCGAAATGCTCGGCCAGCTCCTCGTCGGTGGCGCCGAGCTGGCACATCCTGCGGGCTTGCTCCACGAATTCTGGTTTGTAGATCATGGCGCTGTGGATAGCGCGGGTGCGGTTGGGGTTGAATCAAGGTGGGCGCGGGCAAAATGTCAGTAGGGTTCTGACTGTTTTGGTGGGATCAGATTTTTAAAAATTACCATTATAAATCAGTAGTATATGTATTAGATATGTGCACTGTCACCGGAATCCCGGAGCATCGGCGGCTATGGCAGCGGCCCGACGTACCGAGCTCGCGGGCGAATAAGGCCACCCGAGCGCACCTGCTCGATCGCATGGGCCAGCCAACCCACGGTGCGAGCTGCCGCGAAGAGGCGGATCGCAGCGTCCAGCGGCAAATCCTGCACGATGACAAGCGCTGCTGTGGCGAAGTCTACGTTCGGCTCGTGACCTGTTTCCGCAACCACCACACTGCGCAACTCCGCGAGCTCGTCGGTCAACGTGATGGCATCGAGCAATGCCGCCGCACGCGGATCAATGCCAATATAAAGTGGGTGACCGAACCCCGGTAACGTGCGGCCCTCCGCCAATCTTCGGCGCACCAGTGCCGCAGCGCCCTCGGTCCCGGCTTCGCGCGCGAACCCTAGCGCTGCCGTCGCGGCTGCCCCGTGCAGCGGTCCGGTAAGGGCGGAGAGCCCGGCCATCAGGCAGGCAGCAAGCGGTGCACCGGTCGAGGCAGTCACGCGGGCCGCGAAGGTGGATGCGTTCAGCTCATGGTCTGCCATCAGCACCAACGCTCGCCGTATTGCATCCTCCGCCGCCGGTCGCTCCCAGGCACGCGCGAAGCCTTGGTGGACCGTGTCCGCAGACGCTGCTCCGAGCGCGCGGGACATGACCCCGACGAGCCCGACCGCTTCCCCCAGGAGCGAGCCCTCGACCCGCCCGTACGAGGGCCGGGCCCCCGGAATGAGCGCGGCGAGGTGCGCGAACGCATCGGTCAGCCCTGAACCAGGCGGCGCGTCCGACGACAGAGGACGCGCTCCGAGCAGCAGTTCTGCCGCCTCCTCCAGTCCGGCGGTCCCGGCAAACTCGACGGCGTCCCGACCTCGGTAGAGAAGCCGGCCATGGGCGACGGTGGAGATGGCTGTCTCGAGGACCGGCTCACCCCAGGAGATTGAGCCGCTCGCCACCGCGCTGCGGGACCGGCCGCGCCCGCGCCGGGCGGCGAGCGACGCCACGTCGTCAGCACTGTAAAGGCTCCGCCTGGGATCTGAAGGGTCAGGCAAAGCCGCGATCCGCCCGCGACTGACATAGGCATAAAGCGACTGCGCGCGGATGCCGAGCCGGTCGAGCGCTACGCTACGCGGAATCCACTGGGCCACATGACATCCCATAGTTGATTATATTGATCAAGATTGACGAGGATAGCCGTGAAGGCGACCTGCCGTCTACCGAATCACGGAGATTGGAATGGCGGACGGACTGGAAGGCGTGGTCGCGGCGGAAACCCGGCTGTCCATGGTCGACGGCGCAGCCGGACGGCTGGTGATCCGTGGATATGACGTAGAGAGCATGGCAGAAGGGCCTCCGTTCGAGACCCTGCTCCACCTCCTCTGGACGGGACTCATTCCTGATCTGCCCACTGCACCAGAGCTTGGCGGCATGCTCGGCCAGGCGCGGGCGGCGGTATTCGAGAGGCTTGCGCCTCGCATGCCCTCCGTTGCGGACCTCGCCCCCATGGACGCGCTGCGAGCGCTCATAGCGCAACTGCCGGATGGAGATGATCTGGGCACGGCGCTCCAACTCGTCGCGGCGCTCGCCGTGCTGACACCGGCCATGGCGCGAGCCCTGGACGGCGGCCATCCGGTAGCGCCGGATCCGGCGGCGGACCACGCCACCGATATGCTCGCCATGCTCGGCCAAAGTCCCGACGAGGGCCGCGCCCGCGCGCTCGCCGCCTACCTCGCAGTTGTGAGCGATCATGGGCTAAACGCCTCCACGTTCGCCGCTCGCGTTGTCGCCTCCACCCGCGCCGGGCTTACCTCGGCGGTGACCGCCGGCCTCTGCGCACTGAAAGGGCCGCTTCACGGCGGAGCGCCGGGCCCCGTCATCGACATGCTCGACGCGATCGGGAGCGCGGACCGGGCCGAGAGCTGGCTTGAGGAGGCGCTCGACCGCGGCGAGCGGCTGATGGGCTTCGGACATCGCATCTATCGGGTGCGCGACCCCAGGGCGGACACCCTGAAGCGGGTGATCACGACGCGCCTGCGCGCGGGGTCGAGCGACCGGTTCGACCTCGCCCGCGCCGTTGAGACCGCGGCACTCGGTGCACTCCGGCGGCGCAAGCCCGACCGCCCGCTCGACGTCAATGTCGAGTTTTATACGGCGCTGCTGCTCGAGGCGCTTGGTTTTCCGCGCGAAACCTTCACCTGCGTGTTTGCAGCAGGCCGGGTGGCGGGATGGGTAGCCCATGCCGCCGAACAGGTGGCTGGCGGACGCCTTATCCGACCGCAATCGCGCTACATTGGACCGATGCCCAGCAAGGCCGCCTAGCCTCAACGGCCTAAGAGCCGCATGACCCAGATGCAGTCGTTCGGCGCGACTTGAGCGCTCCCCAAAACCGGACATTCGTTCAGGTGCTGCTAACGGCCGGGACTGGGCATTACGGTGTGCATTTATTCCGGCAAGTGGGAGAATAAACTGCACGCGGCTAAGCAATTAAATGAGCCGTCACCGCAATTGCTGTCGCCGCAATTCCCAGTCCGTCCGGCAACGGGCTCGCTTGATCGATCGCATCGCCGAGGGGGCGCCAATCGCGGGAACTTCCGCGACGAAAGCTGGTTCGGCGCGGTGGTGAGTGTGCGTACCGTTCTTGTGCTCGAGGATGAGCCTCTGATCCGCCGGGCGACGGCGGAGATACTCGCTGACGCGGGGCATAATGTCCTGCAGGCCCAGTCTGGGGTCGAAGCGCTCGCCCGTCTGAACGAGCACGCCGTCGACGTGATCGTGGCGGACATCAACCTTCCAGGAAAGCTGACCGGACTGGAGCTGGGGATGCTCGCGCTGTTGGCGGTTCCCCGGCTCAGGCTTGTGGTGACGTCCGGCGGCAACGCTCCTGAGGGCTCGCAGATGCCACCGAACAGTGTGTTCCTGGCAAAGCCGTACCGGCCCCATGAGATCTGCGAGGCTGTGGAAGCGTAAGCCTCACTCCCGAAGCTTCTATTCGCCGCATCCGAATGGCGCCGTGGCGACGACGAATCTGTAGCGGCGTGAGAACCATTGCCGCGTGATCATCACCGGAACACGATCCTCCGTCACCGGGCCGATCAGCACCTTCAGATTGGCGGGGCATCCGTAAAGCTGAGTGCGCGCATCATTGGTTCTCCTGACCGGATCTGTACAATGTTCTGTACAGATAGGAAATGTCAGTGGACCCTCATGACATTTCCAACAGGCGATGATGGCCACCCGTCGCTGTACCGCATGTCTCGCCGCACAGCCTCACTGTCACAGACCCCGATGGGCATGACATAATTCTCCAACGCCGACGCTCGTTTTCCCGGCTTTCCCCTCGTGAAAGCCCGTCTTCACGCCGAAACCAGCGCCGAATTATGTCACACTCTCCAACATTCCCGCTACGGGTTCGCGCTCTTGATTCAACCGGTGCCGCAAGTCGGCCATAGCGACATGGCGTACCGTCAGAAGCGGCCGCTTTGCTCTTTCACATGACCGGAATTCTCGCCAGCGCGCGTCGCCCGCGAGGAAAGGGCCGCACCCTCACAGGCGCGACCCCTTCGGTTCAGCACCGGCTTTACGGTACCACCTGCAATGCCAGCTAACCACGCCGGGTCGGCGAGGCCGGTTTGCCAACGCAATGCAGGCGGCTGCCAACCGGCGGGGCTTTTGGTTGCGGTGGCAGTGCATTTAATTGCTCACTCAACCAGAGATCAAGGTCAGATTACCTTAGGAAGATCAATCTTGTGACAGTATCAATTGGACATCAACACGTCCGGAAACCCCCAATTGTATCCGCCCATCTCTTACCGCCAGACGGGGACGAGTTGCAGTCAAGCTGACAGCGCAGACCGGTGGTTGACGTTGCACATTGATGGCAATAGGCGGTCCGGGATAGTTGGTTCTGCGCTTGTGGGGCAGCGGACTGATCTGGAGGCCGACGGGCGGGGCGGACGGGCTCGAAAAGGCGGACGACATCGAACCACATTTGCTCCATGTCGGACACGAAAAAGTGCCCGTCCTGATTGTCGACAACTATGTCGCCGACCTTGACGCGATCGTCAGTCGCGCGCGCGCGCTGTCTCCCTACCCGCAAGCCACTGGCCCATATCCGGGTGAGCGCCATTTCATCACGCCAGGCGACAGCCTGATGGCTGATTACATCGGTCCCATGCTGAACACCCTGGCACCCATTATCAGCGATGCATTCGAGGCAGAGATTCTGGGGGCCACATCGGCAGCCCTCTCAAGGGTAACGACGCGCCCCGAAAAGCTCACAAGGTATCAGAGCCATCCGCATTTTGATGACACCAGCGGCAAGATGATCGCCATTTTGCACTATTTGACCGCCACCATGGGCACTGCCCTCTACCGCCATCGCGCCACTGGACTGGAGCGAATAACCGAAGACAAGCGCGACTATTATTTAGCGTCGATAGCGCATCTTGGGGCCCGCGAAAGTTACATGTGCGGATCAAATGACGAATATGAAATGACTGCCGCAATCACCGGGCACCGCGGCAGAATTGCCGTTTACCCAAGCAATGCTCTTCATTCGGGAATGATTCCTCCAGATCACTTCACGGATCTGGGGTGCCCGGAACGACTGACTACGAACATCTTCATTCGCCTTGTATAGACCTCGCGGGGGATCAGCGTCTTTGCTTGCGGCTCGGACTGCGATGGGTGGCGAGTGATGGCCAGGCCGCTTACTGTTTCAACAAGGTGTCAGATGCACGTGACAGCACCGCCCGCGAGACCTTTCGATTTCGCGCAGAGCATGATCGCATGGGTCGGGACGAGCTGGAGTGACTTCACCATTTTCTCAGTCGATGTCTTGTATTTGAGAAAGTGCGGCGAGCGGATATGCGCCTCGTACGCGGCTCGGCTGGCATAGACCTCAAGCAGCCGGATTTGAGTCGGATCGTCGGCATATTGGACAGAATGGAGCATCAGGACGCCCGGCTCCAACCGGACGGAGGCCTCCTGTTCTTCGGCAAGGATAGCTTTGTAGGCTTCGAGCTGAGCACCGTCGATCGTGATAATGGCAAGGCGGACCATGATGTCGGACCGGGCCGGCGCTGGTTTTGAGCCGGCCCTGGCGGCCGAGAGGCTGACGGCGCCCACCAGGACCGCTGCACCGAGCGCAACGGCAAGCCTTGTCATCAACTTCGTCGGCATGTTCGCATCCTCTTTGTCGAGATCGAAATCCTCCCGAGCTTATCAGCTTGGCGCCACGACGCATCCCTGGAGGGCCGCGGCTGAACTCGGGGGTTACGTTCAAACGAGCGCTTAAGCGGCTTGCCAGCGGCCCGGGTTTCACGCCTATAATCCGCCAATATATAAGCGGATAGGAGGATCATCCCGTGCGATTCCAGACGAAGCTGTTCGCGCTGATGCTCCTGATAGCGCCCCCCGCTCTCGCGTCCGCATCGCCAGGCCGGATCGGCAACGCAGTGATGCAATTGCGGTTCGAGAGACCTGGTGATCCAGGCAGCTATCGTGGAACACGCTTTGACTGGAGCGGGATGGTCCGCAGTCTGCGGGTGCGGGGTCATGAAGTCTATGGCCCCTGGTACGACCGCGTCGATCCCAAGATCTACAACAATGTGCAGCTGACTCGCCCCGATGGGACGGGAGAGGTGGTCACCGGCATTGCCAGCAGTGGCCAGGGGCCAGCGGAGGAGTTTGCAACCGACGACAAAGCGCTGGGCTTCGACGCGGCTGCGCCTGGCGGTTTGTTCCTGAAGATCGGCGTCGGCGTGCTGCGCCGCCCCGACGTCGAACCCTATGATCGCTACCGCGCCTATGAGATCGTCGATGGCGGCCGGTGGACCACGAAAATCGCCAAGGGCGCTGTCATATTTCGCCAGGTCCTGGCCAACCGGGCGACCGGATATGGCTATGAGTACACCAAGACGATGCAGATCATGGGTGATCGACCCGTGCTCGTGATCCGTCACCTGCTCCGCAACACAGGCACGAAGCCGCTCGTCACGAGCGTCTATGATCACAATTTTTTTGCGACCGGCAGGCCCATAGACTCAGGGTACAAATTCGTCGCGCCGTGGCCGATTGCGGCTGAATCGATAAGCCGGCCCGATCTGGTGCGGGTCAAAGGCAATGACCTCGACATTCTTCGCCCCTTCGCACCGACCGACATGATTGCCGTGTGGCTCAAAGGTTTCAACGCCACGCCGCGCGATTATAGTTTTCGGGTCGAGGATGCCCGCACCGGGCTCGGCTATTCAGTTCAGGGGGACCGCCCGCTCGACCGCGTCATGCTGTGGTCGATCTGGACGAACGTGACCGTGGAGAGCTTCATCCGCTTGCAGGCGGACCCTGGGAAGGAAGAGCGCTGGAGCTACACCTACACCTATTCCGCGCCCGAATTGCGGAGATAGTGATTTTATTTAGGCGGTAATATTCTTTGGGGGTTGTCGTCCGCTACCACCACCTTGTCGTCCGGCCCGGTTTGCGCCGTGAACATTACGCTGAATGACTGCACGGATGGCACCGGCTTGCCGTCTTCATCCAGCGCCGGCTTGAAATGTACCGTCTTCAGCGCTGTAGTGCACAGCAGCTTGTCGAGCGCATTGGCCGCTTCCTTTCCCACGTGGTTGTCGCATGCCACCGCATTGCCGGTCGCGTCGACCGTCAGAACAGCTGAGTGCACTTCGTAGGTGGCTGCGCCCTGGGGCATGCGGGAAACCGCGAGCACCAGATCCGAGATCGCCGGATATTCGAGCTTCTCCCGCGGATTGATGTAGACATTCTCCACGGTCACGATGCCATAGGCAGGCTTGCCGGACCGGTCGGCCCCGGGGCTGTAACGCGACGTCATGAAAGCGGCGCACGACGCGTCGTCAAAGGCGCGATCACCGCTTTCCTGAAGCACGTCGCACCGCAAGGCCTTGCCGGTTGGGGAGACCGTAAGCTTCGCCCGCACGACGCGGCCGGCGCTTTTTCGCACCTCCCGCGAGACCTCGGGCTTTCGCAAGCTTGTCGCTACCGGGACCCTTGGCCCGAGCTGAGCGACTTCGGCGGCCAATAGCGCAATGAACATGATTCACTCCTGTTGCCAGCAGGTTAGCTGGAGCGAGGTTTCGTTGCAATTGCGGATCATACAGGCTTCACGGCAATGAGGTTTTACCGGGAGGCGATCGATGGACTCAGGATCAAGCAGAATGAAGCTGTACTTCAGCCGGAACCCCAATCCTCGCCTTGCGGTCGCGGTTGCGCAGTATCTGAATGCCGACGTCGAGTATGAATACGCCTCGCCTTTCGCGCCCGGCGAATCCGAGAAGTTTCGGCCGCTCAATCCCAATCTCTCGATACCGATCCTTATGGATGCAGGGAAAAGCCTGTGGGAGGCGGATGCGATAGCCTGCCGGCTTTCGCGTGCCACCGGTTCCGAATTCTGGCGCAGGGGCGACGATGAGCCGGAAATGATCCGCTGGATCAGCTGGGGCAAAGATAACTTCATGCGCGCGTGCGACGTGGTGCATTTCGAGCTCGGGACCAAAAGGCGGTACGCGCTCGGGCCCATCGATCATGTGCAGCTCGAAGAGGGGATATCGCGATTCCATGCGGCCGGCCGCATTCTGGATGCGGAGTTGGCCGGCCGGGAGTGGCTGGCGGGCGACACGGTCTCCTACGCGGACTTTCGGATGGCGGCGTTCTTGCCGTTCAACGATGTGGCGAAGCTGCCGCTGGACGAATATCCTTCGATCCGCCGCTGGTATGACCGGCTTGAAGCTATCCATGCCTGGCGGGAGCCGTTCGACGGACTCGATGCACCGGATTTGCCGCCGATAAAGGGGTGAAGCCGGATTACCCTGCGAAAAACGGCGTCAAATTGGCGCGGACCCGATCCAGTACCGTGGCGCCGTTGAGATCGGGGATGAAGGGCCGGCCGACGATCTTCTCATAGGCTTCGACATAGACGGCGGCAGTGCCGAGGATGAGGTCCTGCGGGATTTCGGGGATTTCGTCCGCATAGGGATCACAGCGCGCTGCCACCCATGACCGCACGAAATCCTTATCGAAGCTGTCCGGGCGCTGGCCGGCCTCGAAGCGCGTCTGGTAGCTCGCCTGATGCCAATAGCGGCTGCTGTCGGGCGTGTGGATTTCATCGGCCAGCATGATCTTGCCCTCGGACGTGACGCCGAACTCATATTTGGTATCGGCCAGGATCAGCCCTCGTTCTTCCGCCAAGGCCTGACCGCGCGCGAACAGGGCGAGGGCGATCGCGCTGAGCTCGTCCCATTGTGCCGTGGTCAGCAATCCGCGCTTCAGAATGTCGGCCGGCGTGAGCGGTTCGTCGTGCCCGCCGTCAAACTCCTTGCTCGTCKGGGTGATGATGGGCTCGCGCAATTGGGCATTGTCACGCAGGCCCTCCGGCAGAGTCATGCCATACATCGAACGCTGGCCCTGCTTGTATAGGGTGAGGATCGAGGTTCCGGTCGTGCCCGCAAGATAGCCGCGCACCACGATTTCAACCGGGAGGATATCGAGCCGGCGGCAGAGCAGGACGTTCGGGTCGGGATAGTCGAGGACATGATTTGCGCAGATGTCAGCTGTCCGTTCGAACCAGAAGCGGGCGATTTGCGTCAGCACTTCACCCTTGAAGGGGATTGTGCAGAGGATACGATCAAAGGCGCTCAGCCGATCACTGGCGATGATGATGCGGCGACCGTCCGGCAAATCATAATTGTCGCGGACCTTGCCCCGATAATGGTTCGGGAGTTCGGGGATCGTGCCATCGTCCAGGGTGCGCGACGCGAACGCGGCAAAATCAATATTCGACATAAGCTGACCCTCCGGGCGACAGGACTGGCCCCTAGCCCGGCCCGCGACGATTGTCAGGGGCGCGTTATGGTATGTATGGCCGCCTGAGGAGTCAGGATGCTCGCCATTTCGTCGCTGTTAGCAGTAACGGACACATCAACCTGAGCTGACGTAGAGCGCGCGCAAACCATTTTATTGCGCCAATTGACCCAGGTTCGGGCTTAAGCCGGAACAGGCTTTGCGATAAACTGGAGAGTGAACAGAGGCGTCCTTTCCGCATCCGAGACGGTCATCGTCCACTGCTCGGCATTCCAGAAACGCTCGGGCATCTCCCGGAGAACCTCGCCTGAGTATCGAATCGCTTCAAGGCGGGCGGCGGCTAGATCCGCATGCTCTGATCCATGGTGATCGCGATGGTCTTCGCCGTCGACAATATCAAATAAATACAGTGGCATAGTTGCTCCCAGCTCAAGGCGAGAACATTGGCCTCCCTCAATCGCAAGTGCGTCAAAAGTTAGCCAACACTATGACAACATAGGTTAATGTTGCTGATCTGTAAAATGTCGTGCCATGAATAGCTCACCGCGCAGCCTTCGAAAGAAATTCGATGGCCGTTGATGGATGATCCCATCACGCGAATGGCCGGAGATAGACTTTCGTCCCTCGGGCGCTCACGTCTACCGCTCCACTCCAACCCGCATCACCAGTATGCGAGCTTCGCCCGGGGCCAGAATGTCGAACACGCCGTCGGGCTGGTTGAAGGCATCGGGCAGGTGGCTCACCGGCTCGAGGCAGCAGAAGCTTTCGCCCTCTGGGTGGTAGAGGTGCAGGTCGCGCGCACCCTCTGCGGTGACGCGGACGATCTGGTCGCCTTTGTCCAGCGTGGCGACACCGTCCCAGCCTTCATAACTGTGATCGATGAAGCCGGCCTCGGCGATCGAGGCGCCTGATGCCCAGTCGCCGAAATGGTTGGCCGGGGCAGGCTCGCTCGGGATCTGGAGATCGTCGGTGAGCCAGACCCGCTCGGTGTTCAGCCGCAGCGTCGTGCCGGGCTGAATCGCGAAATAGGGATGGAGGCCGATCCCGGCCGGCATCCGCTCGCGCGACTTGTTCGTGAGAGTCAGGGTGACGCTGAGCCCAGCCTCGTCGAGCGCAAAAATCTGTTCGGCGTGCCAGGCCCAGGGCCAGCCATCGCCGCCGTCATGGGTGAGTGCCAGCACCGCCTTCATCGTGCCAGCCTCGGTTGCTGTCCAGCCGCGCTGCCAGCCGGTGCCGTGCAGGCTGTTGGGATGATCGCCGAAATTGAGCGGAAGCTGGAGATCGCGTCCGGCAAAGCTGAACCGGCCGCCGGCGATGCGGTTGGCATAGGGGGCGAGCGGGAAGCAGGCGCTTTGCAACGGATCCGTCGCGCCATCGGGGGTGGGGCGGAGGATGTCGGCGCCCTGATACCGGAGCGCGCCGATCGCGCCCCCGAGGGCGGGGAGGAGATCAAGCTCCCACCCCGCCCCCGCGAGTGCGACGGTCATCAGCCGACCATGTCTTCGAGCTCGCGGCCCTTGGTTTCGTTCACCAGCGCCTTCACGAAGAAGTAGGAGACGAAGGCGCTCGCGGCATAGAAGCCATAGGTGATCGGCAGGCCAGCGTTGGCCGCCATCCACGGGAAGCTGACGCTGATCAGGAAGTTCGCGCCCCATTGCGCGAGACCCGAGACGGCCAGACCGGAACCGCGGATCTGGTTCGGGAACATCTCGCCGAGCATGACCCACATGATCGGGCCCCAGCTGAGGTTGAACAGGGCCGAGTAAGCGAGCGCGCTGATAAAGGCGAGCTTGCCGATCATGGGATCCATGTGCAGGCCGGCAGCGCCGGTGGTTGCGGTCGAGAAGCAATAGGCCATCGTCGCGAGCGTGATCGCCATGCCGACTGAACCGAACAGCAGCAGCGGCTTGCGGCCGATTTTGTCGACGGTGAAGATCGTGAACACGCAGGCGGCAATCGAGACCAGGCCCGAGATGATGTTGGTGATCAGCGCGTCGTCTTCGCTGAAGCCGACCGACTGCCACAGCACCGAACCGTAATAGAACACGATATTGATGCCGACGAACTGCTGGAACACGGCGAGGCCGATACCGGCCCAGACGATCGGACGAACCTTGCCGCCCGCATCGAGCAGATCGGAGAATTTCGGACGGTGATGATCGGCGGCGAGGCTGTCGCGGATCTCGGCGACCTTCTCCCGGGCGTGATCGGCGCCGAACAGCTTGGTCAGCACCACCTCGGCCTCGGCATCGCGGCCCTTCATCGCCAGATAGCGCGGGCTTTCCGGGATGAGCAGCAGCGTGAAGAAATAGAAGACGGCGGGGATGACCTGGAGCCAGAACATCCAGCGCCATGCCGGATAATCGAACCAGAGATTTTGGGTCGAGCCGCCGGCGCTGTGCGCGAGGGCGTAGTTGGCGAAGAAGGCACCGGTCAGGCCGGTGATGATCATCACCTGCTGGATGCTCGACAGCCGGCCGCGGATGTTCGCTGGCACGACCTCGCTGATATAGACCGGCGCGAGCACGCTGGCCGCGCCGACGCCGAGGCCGCCGACGATGCGGGCGAGGATGAACATGATCGAGGAGGTCGCGGCGCCGGCGCCGAGGGCACTGAACACGAACAGAACGGCGGCGATCATCATCACCGAACGGCGACCGATGACGTCTGCGAGACGGCCGGCAATGAAGGCGCCGGCAGCGCAACCCAGGAGGATGGCGCCGACATTGAGGCCGGTGCCGAGCTTCGACAGGTCGAAGGCCTTGTTCAGCCCCTCCTGCGTGCCGTTGATCACGCCGCTGTCATAGCCGAACATGAAGCCGCCGATCGTCGCCACCGCGACGATCAGCCCGATAAAGGCGATATTGACCCGCCCCGCGCCTGGTGTTGCCATTCTTGTTCCCCTCTCCATTATCCGGCCTTTATTAGCCGCTTAGCTTCCCAAATTCCCGACCTCCGTCACCGGCAAGCCGGGCACGTCGACCTCGAATGCGAACAGATTTCCGGCCTCAGGCTGGGCCAGGAGCGCGGCCTCGTCCAGCCCCTTTCGGGCGCTGGTGACATAGGCCGTCTTCAGATCGGGACCGCCAAAGGCGAGCTTGGTGATGTTCGCGGCCGGCAGCTTGACGACTTCGAGCAAGCCACCGTCCGGCGAGTAGCGACGCACGCCCCAGCCGCCATACAGGCCAGTCCAGACACAGCCCTCGACATCGACGACCGAGCCGTCGGGCCAGCCGGCGCCTTCCTCGATGGTGACGAAGGGCCGCGCAGCGCCGAGCGTGCCGTCATCATTGACGGTGACGGCGTGGATCACCTTGCCGAGCGTATCGGTGTGATAGAGCGTGCGGCCGTCGGGCGAGAAGCTTGGGCCGTTGGTGATCGATACCGGATCGAGCCCGGCATGGCGCACACCGGCGGCATCGAGCGCGTAGAGATGGCCGGTCACGCCAGATTCGCCGTCATCCATCGAGCCGAACCAGATGCAGCCCCGCGAATCGGTGGTGGCGTCGTTCAGGCGGTTGCCGGGCAGATGCGGCTCAGGCTGGACGACCGAGGTGAACACCCCGGTCTCGGCATCGAAGCGCTCAATGCCGCGCTGCATGCCAACGACGAAGCCGCCGCCTGACGCCGGGAGGACCCAGCCGATCTGCGACGGCGCATCCCAGCTGGTCAGCGCGCTGGTCGCCGGATCGAAGCGGTGGAGGCGCTTCTGCTTGATGTCGACGAACCAGAGTGCCTGCTCGCGTCCGACCCAGACGGGACCCTCGCCGAGCGTCGCGCCAACGTTGCACACGCGGCGCACTGAGGTCGCCGCCATGGTCAGCGCCAGCCGGCGTCGATGAAATAATCATGGCCGGTGCACATCTTCGCATCGTCGGATGCGAGGAAGAGCACCAGGGCCGCGACGTCGACGGGCTGGATGCGGCCCGAAAGGCACTGCGCGTCGACGATCTCGGCCTCGCCCTCGGGCGTGTACCATTTCATCTGGCGCGGCGTCTGGACATTGCCCGGCACCACGGTGTTCACGCGGATGTTCGCGCGGCCGAGATCGCGCGCCATGCTGCGCGTCATGCCCTCGATCGCTGCCTTCGCCGTCTGGTACAGGATGAGATCGGGAAGCGCGAGATGCCAGCTGATCGAGCCAAAATTGAGGATCACGCCCTGGCCCGCGCGCTTCATCGCCGGCACCACGGCCTGGGCCGCGAAGAACTGGTGGCGCAGATTGACCGCCATCCGCTCGTCCCAATATTCGGGCGTGACTTCCTCGATCGTGTGGCGATCGTCATTGGCGGCATTGTTGATCAGGATATCGACGCCGCCGAGAATGTCCTCGAGCTCAGCCATGGTCCGCTTGACCGAAGCCATATCGGTCAGGTCGCAGCGCTGATAGACCGGCACATGCACCGCATTCGGGGCGAGCCGGGCGACCACGTCACGGCTCTCTTCGTCCATGACGTCGACGAACGCGACCTGCGACCCTTGACCGACAAAGGCCTCGACCAGACCGGCGCCGATCCCGCTGCCACCACCCGTAATGATGACGCGCTTGTTCATCAGGCTGGGGTAGATTGCCCGCCCCACGCCAGCGACTTTTGCCTGCAACACCGGTTCTCTCTCCAAATAAATATCTTCGATCATGACGGACGGCCCAACAACCCTCGGCCAGCGAGATTACGCATCAGATCGCCGATCCCGAACTGCCAGGGCGGCGCTGCCTTCGATGTGGTGACACGGTTGACCAGCCGGCCGATTCGCGGTGCCGCGATCGTGACCACGTCCCCAACCTTGTGGGTGAAGCCGTGCCCGGGAACATCACGGTCCTGGGTCGGCGCGAACAGGGTGCCGAGGAACAGCACGAACCCGTCGGGATATTGATGCTCGCTTATCGTGTGGCGGAGCAGATCCTCCGGGTCGCGGCTGATCTGGTTCATCGAGCTGGCACCGGTCAGGCGGTAGCCGTCAGCGCCTTCGATCAGCAGCTCGACTTCGGCGTTGCGGACATCGTCCATGCTGAAGCTGTCGTCGAACAGGCGGATGAACGGCCCGATCGCGCAGGAGGCGTTATTGTCCTTCGCCTTGCCGAGCAGCAGCGCCGAGCGCCCTTCGAAATCGCGCAGATTGACGTCGTTGCCGAGCGTCGCGCCGACGGATTTGCCGGCCGAATCGGCGAGGATGACGACTTCGGGCTCAGGATTGTTCCAGGTCGAATCGGAGCGGACGCCGATGTCGCCGCCCCAGCCGATCGTGGAAAGCACCGGCGATTTGGTGAAGACCTCGGCATCGGGGCCGATCGCCACTTCGAGATATTGCGACCACATGCCGTCTTCGATCAGAGTCGCCTTGAGCGCCGCCGCCTCGTCCGAACCCGGCACGACTGCGCGCAGACTGCCGCCGATAATGCCTTCGAGGCGGCCGCGCACTTCGGCTGCGGCCCCTGCATCGCCGCGTGCCTTTTCCTCGATCACGCGCTCAAGCGCCGAGACCGCGAAGGTGACGCCGGCCGCCTTGACGCATTGCAGATCGATCGGGCTCAGCAGCTGGAACTGCGAATCGCCTCCGACGCTGATGTCGAGTTCGTCGAGCGCGCCAAGCGCTTGGCCTGCGTTGTCATCGAGCGCGCGAGCCTCGACAAGCGCTGAGACTGTAGGGGCCACTTTCGCCATGTCGTAAACCACGCCACCGGCGATCAGCACGGGCGTCGGGCCCTCGCTGCCGGCGATTCTGCCAACGAATCGTCCCTCACGCCAATCCGCCGGCAAAGCGTCCGCCGCCCTGAAGCTCCCTTCCTTCATCCCACTCCGCTCAATTTCGCTATTGATAGCGCTACCATTGAGCGCCAGCGGCCTTGTGTCAAGGTCTCGAATTCGCCGGAAAGTGTGAGTCGGGCGCTAATATTAATGACAGGGCTCAGCGATAATCGGGCTCTTCGAACCAGTTAGCGAAGGCGGGCCAGCCTTGCGAGACGCTATCCGGGAAGTGCGCGGGGCGCTTTTCGAGGAACGATGCAACACCCTCGCGCGCATCGTCGCTTGCACCGCGCGACCAGATGGCGCGGCTCTCGATTCGGTGGGCCTCCATTGGATGGGTGGCGCCGAGGCCAGTCCAGAGCATCTTGCGCATCAGCGAAACCGAGACCGGCGCGCTCTCCGCCGTCAGCTCCAGCGCGAGGGCACGCGCTGCGGGGAGGAGATCGTCGGCCGCGTGCAGGCTACGGACGAGGCGGCCCTTCAGCGCCTCTTCTGCCTCGAAGATACGGCCCGAATAGCACCAGAGCAGCGCCTGCTCGATGCCGACAAGCCGGGGCAGGAACCAGCTCGAGGCGGCCTCGGGCACGATCCCGCGCCGAGCGAAGACGAATCCGAATCGCGCTGAGTCGCTCGCCAGCCGAAAATCCATCGGCAGGGTCATGGTCGCGCCGACGCCGACCGCAGCGCCGTTGATGGCGCCGATCACCGGCTTCTTCGAGGCGAAGATGCGCAATGAGAGGATGCCGCCGCCATCGCGCACCGCCGGGTTCGCATAGTCGACGCTGCCGTCAGCGCGGATCGGCGACTCGGCGCCATCCCATTTCTTGCTCTTCGCGTAATCGAAGGTGGCTCCGCCGGCGCCCGCGAGATCGGCGCCGGCGCAAAAGGCGCGGCCATTCCCGGTGACGATGACGGCGCGCACCGAATCATCGGCGTCCGTCGCATCGAAGGCAGCGACCATGTCAGCAAGCATCGCCTTGTTGAAGGCGTTGAGCTTGTCCGGCCGGTCGAGCGTGAGGGTGGCGATCCCGTCCGCGTCAGTCTCGAGCCGGATCGTCTCGAAGTCCCGACTCATGCCGGGCACTTCGCCCCGCTATCCACCCATGCCCTGGTCAGCGCGCCGAACTGCGCCTGGGTGCCTGGCGCGGGTGTGCGGCCCTTGCCCGGATGCCAGCCCCAGCCGACGAGCACGTCGCTCGTGTTGTGCTCGACCAGCTGATCGAGCGTCTTGTGGCCGTTGCGCGCCGGATCCTTGATCTGGGTACAGATCTCGCCGAGCGTCTTGCCCTCCCATGCCATTGCCGCCGGTGCGAGGCTCCATTTGCGGTTGCCGGGAATGCTGCGCTCGCCATTGGCGAAGGCCACATTCTCGCGGCCGTGGCAGGTGGTGCACTCCATTCCGGTCGCACCGAAATTATACGGCCCGCGCTCGACCGGCGGGCTGTGCACGTGCATGTCGTCACCCTGGAGCGGATGATCGCCGCGCGGGTGACAGTTGATGCAGCGCGGGCTCTGGATGACCTTGCCCATCTCGTTGAACAAGGCGACCGAGCGCGCATCCTTGTCGGCGATCGAGGCGAAAGCGGCCGGCGATTTGAGCGGGGCCGGATCGGTATTCGCCGCGAGCACGGCGATCGGCAAGGCGAGCGCGGCGACCGCGAGCGCAATTGTGCGGGGCGCGATCATGCGTTCTCTCCATGCGCGAAGGGCAATCGGCGGACCGCCTTGCCGGTGAGGGCGCGCCAGGCATTGGCGACAGCGGGGGCGAGCGGCGGCAGGCCGGGCTCGCCGACGCCGGTTGGGTTCGCGCTCGATTTGATGATCGCGACCTCGACCTCCGGCATCTCGCCGATCCGCAGGCTGCGATAGGTGTCGAAATTGCCCTGCGCGATGCGGCCGCCCTCGCCCAGCACCAGCTCGGCATAAAGGGCGTGGCCGAGGCCATAGCCGATCCCGCCTTCCATCTGGGCGCGGATGACATTGGGATTGACCGCGATGCCGCAATCGACCGCGACCCAGACCTTATGGACCTTCGGCAAGCCGTCAGCGCCCTTCGATACTTCGGCAACCTGGGCGACATAGCTGCCGAAACTCTTGTGCATCGCCACGCCGAAGGCGCGGCCCTCGGCGGGCTTCCTGCCCCAATCGGCCAGTTCGGCGACGCGGGTCAGCACGCCCTTGGCGCGATCCTCCTTCATCAGCGCGAGCCTGCCCTTGACCGCATCCTTGCCGCCAAGCGCGAGCAATTCGTCCATGAAGGTCTCGACCGCATAGGCCGTATGGGTGTTGCCGACCGAACGCCACCAGAGCGTCGGCACGCCATTTTCCATGACATGGCAGCCGATCCGGCAATTGGGCCAGGCATAGCTGCTGCCGGCGGCGCCTTCGACGATCGAATCGTCGATGCCGTCCTTGATCCCCATCGCAGCCATCGGCGTGTTGGCGAAGAAGGATTGTGCCGCGACCACCTGGTCCCAGCCGATAATGTCGCCCTTCGCGTCGATTCCGCCCTTGAGCTGATGCACCACCAGCGGGCGATAGCGGCCGCCCCTGATGTCATTCTCGCGGGTCCAGACGAACTTGACCGGTGCCTGGGGGTGGGCCTTTGCGGCAAACCCCGCCTCGGTCGCGAAATCCTGATCGGGCGTGGCGCGCCTGCCAAACGAGCCGCCAGCATATTGTTCGTGGAGCGTCATGCTCTCGAAGGGGATGCCGAGCGCCTTGGCTATGGCGCGCGTATCGCCGACCTGGAACTGGCTGCCCATCCAGACATCGGCCTTCCCGCCACTCAGCTCGATCACCGCATCCATCGGCTCCATCGGCGCATGGGCGAGGAAGGGGAAGACATAGGTCGCCTCGATCGTCTTAGCCGCGCCGGCCAGCGCGCCGGCCGCATCGCCCTTGGCCTCGGCCTGCTTGCCGGGGGTGGCGGCGGCGGCCTTGTAGGCCTTGATCAGATCGTCGCTCGAGCGCGTCTCGGCCTTGGCGAGATCCCATTCTACCTTCAGCGCCGCCCGGCCGCGCATCGCCGCGAATGTATCCTTGGCATAGACCACGACGCCTGACGGAATCGCCTCGACAGCAACGACGCCGGGCACCGCCAGCGCCGCCTGCTTGTCCACTGACTTGACCGTGCCGCCGAACGCCGGCGGGTGGAGGATCGCCGCATTGACCATGTTCGGCCGCGAGACATCCATGGTGAAGACAGCGGTGCCGTTCGATTTCGCGACGCTGTCGATCTTGGGCACGTCTGTGCCGATCAGCGTGAACTGGTCGGGCGTCTTGAGCACCGGCTTTTCCGGCACCGGAAGCAGGGCCGCATCGGCTGCGAGCTCGCCGAAGCTGGCCTTGTTGCGGCCATGGCTGACCACGCCTTTCGACACCTTCACCTCGGCGGCGGGCACCTTCCAGCGCTTCGCGGCTGCCTCGACCAGCATTGCGCGTGCCGCCGCGCCGGCGTTGCGCATCTGCATCCAGCTGTTGGCGATCGCCGTCGAGCCGCCAGTGCCCATCGTGCCGAACATCAGGTTCTTGTAGAGCGGATCGTTGGCGGGGGCGAAGGCGATCCGCATCTGCGCCCAGTCAGCATCGAGCTCATCGGCGACGATCGTGCTGAGACCAGTCGCCGGGCCCTGGCCGAATTCGACATGCTTGATGACCACAGTGACTGTGTTGTCGGCGGCGATCCGGACAAAGGCGTTGGGGGCGAAGGGCGCGCCCTCGGCCGGCGCGGCGGCGGCTACGGCGCGGCCCATCGGTAGCGCGAGGCCGATGACGAGCCCGGAGGATGCGAGGAATTCGCGGCGGCTGGCGATCGCGGTCATGCCGTTTTCTCCAGCGTCTTGGCGGCATCGTGAATTGCCTGGCGGATGCGGACATAGGTCGCGCAGCGGCAGAGATTGCCGGCCATGCCGTGATCGATATCGTCGTCGCTCGGCTTCGGCTTTGCGGAAAGCAGGCTGATCGCCGACATCACCTGCCCGGACTGGCAGAAACCGCATTGCGGCACGTCGATCGCGACCCAGGCGGTTTTCACGGCTTCCGCGGTCTTGCCGGCGACGCCTTCGATCGTGGTGACTTTCCTGCCCGCGATCGTGCCGACGGGCGTCACGCAGGAGCGGCGGTTCTTGCCGTCGAGATGGACGGTGCAGGCGCCGCACTGAGCGATGCCGCAGCCATATTTGGTGCCGGTCAGTTTCAGATGATCGCGCAGCACCCAGAGCAAGGGCGTGTCGGGATCGCCATCGAACGACGTGGTCGTTCCGTTCAGGAGGAACTCAATCGCCACGCCGCGTCTCCCTGTTGTCCGCAATCGATTAATAGGTACGGGAGGCGACAATCGGAAGGGCTGCGTAACGGCTTTTTAGGCAGGGGGTCGCAATAAAGGTGCGATGATCCCGGGCCAGACCTTCGACAGCGCCAGGCGGGCCGCGGCATGAGCGCGCCCGCGATCAGTGTGATCATGGCGGTGTATAATGGCGCCGACCTGATCGGCGAGACGCTGCGCAGCCTGCAGGCGCAGCGTTTCGGCGATTTCGAGGTGATCATCGTCGATGATTGTTCGACTGACGATACGCGCGCCGTCGTACGCGGCTTTGGCGATGCGCGGATCAAGCTCGTCTCGCTGCCCACAAACCAGGGCGTTGTCGCCGCCCGCAACCGCGCCGTCGCCGAGGCGCGCGGGCGCTATATCGCCGCGCTCGACCATGACGATCTTTGCCACCCCGATCGCTTCGCGCGCCAGGTCGCCTGGCTCGACGGAGATCCGGGGACCGTGCTGGTCGGCACGGCCGCCTCGATCCTCGAGGATGGCGTTGTGCGGCCGGGATCGCTGGCGCCGGTCTCGACGCCGATGCTGATCGAATGGCTGCTGCGGATCGAGAACCCACTGGTCTGGTCGTCGGTGATGATACGGGGCGATGTCGCGCGGCAGCTCGATCCGTTCCAGCGGCCCGAGATGGTCTATGCCGAGGATTTCGACCTTTATCACCGCATCGCCCGGTTCGGCGCCATTGCGCGGATCGACGATGAGCTGATGACCTATCGCCGCCGAAGTGGTGGCATTTCGCAGCGCCATGTCGATGCGATGACGGCGCGCGGAATCGATGTGCTGGCGGCCTGCTATGCCGATGCGCTCGGCGACGAGGCGCGCGCTATCGCAGAGTTGGTCGTGCGCTATGTGATGGGGCAGAAGCAGGTGCCGAATCGCGCGACTTTCCAGCAGCTTGGCGAAGCGCTGATCACGCTGCAGGAGGATTTCATCGCGACGCACGCGCCAGATCCGGACAGCCTCAACCTGATCCGTTGGGAAACGGCGCGGCGCTGGGCGCGAATCGGGCGGATCGGCCTGCGTACCGGCCAGCTCGACCTGGGCGATGCGATTGCGGTGCGGCCCGACCATCTTGGGCTCGGCTATGCGGGCATCGACGATCTCATCATGTCCCGCCTCGTCGGCGGAGCCCGGGCGGTGCAGCGCCGCCTGGCGGAGCGCGCCGCCGGCTGAGCGCCGGATAGCTGACACCAAAAAGCCGAGATGTCCCGATATCGCCTGTCTTGAGCGCGGGTGAGGACGCGCCGGCGCATGCGTCGAGTTGCGTCTGAATCGGCATCGGCTAGAAGGCCGCGAGGAGATTTCAGTTTTTATGAACCTCGATTTGAAGACACCATTGCTCGACACAGTGCATGTGCCTGCGGATTTGCGCGCGCTTGCGGCGGGCGATTTGCGGCAGCTGGCAGACGAGTTGCGCGCCGAGACGATTGCGGCGGTCGGGGTGACGGGTGGTCATCTCGGGTCGGGTCTTGGCGTGGTCGAGCTGACGACGGCGATCCATTATGTGTTCGACACGCCGGCTGACCGGCTGGTGTGGGACGTCGGGCACCAATGCTATCCGCACAAGATATTGACCGGCCGGCGCGACCGGATCCGCACGCTTCGTACCGGCGGTGGGCTTTCGGGCTTCACCAAGCGGAGCGAGAGCGAATATGATCCCTTCGGGGCGGCGCACAGCTCGACCTCGATTTCGGCAGCCCTTGGCTTTGCGGTTGCCAACAAGATCGCAGGCAAGCCGGGCAAAGCGATCGCAGTGATCGGCGACGGGGCGATGTCGGCTGGCATGGCCTATGAGGCGATGAACAATGCGGAAGCCGCCGGCAATCGGCTGGTGGTGATCCTCAACGACAATGACATGTCGATCGCGCCGCCGGTCGGGAGTCTGTCGGCTTATCTGTCGCGGATCGTGTCGAGCCGTGAGTTTCTGGGTCTGCGCGATCTGGCGCGCCGGCTGGCGAAGAAGCTGCCGCGGCCGCTGCACTCCGCGGCGAGGAAGACCGACGAGTTCGCCCGCGGCATGGCAATGGGCGGCACCTTGTTCGAGGAGCTCGGCTTTTATTATGTGGGGCCGATCGACGGACATAATCTGGAGCAGCTGATCCCGGTGCTCGAGAATGTCCGCGATGCGGAGGAAGGCCCGATCCTCGTTCATGTCGTGACCAAGAAGGGCAAGGGCTATGCGCCTGCCGAGGCTGCGGCCGACAAATATCACGGCGTGCAGAAGTTCGATGTGATCACCGGCGTGCAGAGCAAGGCGCCGCCGGGCCCGCCGCAATATCAGAATGTGTTCGGCGCCCAGCTGGTGGCTGAAGCCGCAAACGACCCGAC
This sequence comes from Sphingomonas sp. P3_C5, assembly GCF_056402635.1. Lineage (NCBI taxonomy): Bacteria > Pseudomonadati > Pseudomonadota > Alphaproteobacteria > Sphingomonadales > Sphingomonadaceae > Sphingomonas > Sphingomonas sp. P3_C5. The sequence continues at coordinate 1,076,909 of NZ_JBFUHA010000001.1, read as the reverse complement.
GATCTGCGCGATCACGGCGGCGATGCCGTCAGGCACTGGCCTCGACAAGTTCGCATCCGCCTACCCTGAGCGCTTCTTCGATGTCGGCATTGCCGAGCAGCATGCCGTCACCTTTGCGGCAGGCCTTGCCGCGCAGGGGATGCGGCCGTTCTGTGCGATCTATTCGACTTTCCTGCAGCGGGCCTATGACCAGGTCGTGCACGATGTCGCGATCCAGAACCTGCCGGTCAGGTTCGCGATCGACCGGGCCGGACTGGTGGGCGCTGACGGCGCGACCCATGCCGGCAGCTTCGACGTGACCTATCTCGCAACGCTCCCGAACTTCGTGGTGATGGCAGCGGCTGACGAGGCTGAGCTGGTCCATATGACCCACACAGCCGCGCTTCACGACACAGGGCCGATCGCGGTGCGCTATCCGCGTGGCAACGGCACCGGTGTCGCCCTCCCGACGACGCCTGAGCGGCTGGAGATCGGCAAGGGCCGGATCGTGAGAGAGGGCAAGAAGGTTGCGATCCTGTCGCTTGGCACCCGGCTTGGGGAAGCGCTGAAGGCAGCCGATGCGCTCGATGCACGCGGGCTATCGACCACGGTTGCCGATCTGAGGTTCGCAAAACCCTTGGACGAGGAGCTGATCCGCAAGCTGCTGACCACCCATGAGGTTGCGATCACGATCGAGGAAGGCTCGGTCGGCGGTCTTGGTGCGCATGTCCTGACGCTTGCGAGCGACACTGGCCTCATCGACGCAGGCCTCAAGCTCCGCACGATGCGCCTGCCCGACGCTTTCCAGGACCAGGACAAGCCCGAAACGCAATATGCCGAAGCGGGCCTCGATGCCGATGCCATCGTCGAAACCGTGCTCAAGGCTCTCCGCCACAACTCAAGCGGCGTCTTCGAGGAAGTGCAGCGCGATGCTGTTTAGGCCTGTACGTGCCTCGCTTGCCCTGTTGATCGGTTCCGTCGGCCTCACCGCCGCGGCGCCGGTGCCGACGGGCACGCTGACGGTCCAGATCAGCAATGTCCGCAATGCCAAGGGCGTGGTCCATGTCGATATCTGCCCGCAGAAGCAGTTTCTGGGCGACGACTGCAGCTATGTCGGCGACGCGCAGGCCCGCGCCGGCGTCGTGACCGTGACGGTCGCCAACCTGCCGCCCGGACAATATGCGGCTCAGGTCTTCCACGACGAGAACCACAACAAGAAGGTCGATCGCGCGCTGTTCGGCATTCCCAAGGAGGGCGTCGGCTTTTCCAACGATGCGCGGATCAGCCTCGGGCCGCCGAAATGGGCCGATGCGCGGTTCAATTTCAGCGGCCAGCCGCAGACGATCACGCTCAAGATGCGGTATTTTCTAGGTCCATCGGGTCCCGCCGCGCGTTGAGCCCCGGCATGCGTTCGCCCATTCCCGAGATTGTCTCCGCGAGCATAAGGCGGCCCTGGCTGACGCTTGGGCTGTGCCTGGTGCTGACGGCGCTGTCGCTCCTGTTCGCCATGAACCGGTTCGACATGACGACCGACACGGCGGCACTGATCTCGCCCGATGTCGACTGGCGCAAGCAGGAACGGGCGATGGAAGCTGCCTTCCCGCAGCTCAGCGACGTGATGCTGGTGGTGGTCGACGGCAAGACGCCGGAGCTGGCCGAGGATGCCGCGGCGAAGCTGACCGCCCGGATGGCAGCCGATCGCACCCATTTCCGGCTGGTCCGGCGGCCCGATGGCGGCGATTATTTCGCGCGGGAAGGCCTTTTGCTCGGATCGCGCGAGGATGTGCGCCAGGCGACCGCATCGCTGATCGAGGCGCAGCCATTGCTCGGGCCGCTCGCCGCCGATCCCTCGCTGCGCGGGGTGGATAGCGCGATCTCGGCGATGCTCGACGGGGTGGAGGCGAAGTCCACCACGCTCGACCAGATCGACAAGCCGATCCGAGCGCTGGCCGAGGCGACTGAGGGTTCGCTTGCCGGCAAGCCGACCTATTTCTCGTGGCAGCAGCTGTTCGGAAGCAAATCAGGGCCACTCAGCGCGCCGAAACGGCGGCTGATCCTTGCTCAGCCAGTGCTTGATCACAGTGCGCTGATGCCGGGCGAAGCGGCGAGCGACGCGGTGCATGCGGCCGCCGGCGCGCTCAAGCTCGATTCAGCGCATGGCGTCTCCGTCCGGCTGACCGGCGAGGTGCCGCTCGCCGATGAGGAGTTTGCGACGCTGCAGGAGAATATCGGCGCGGTCGGGCTGGTGATGTTCGCCGCGATGCTGGTGACGCTGTGGTTCGCAACTCGGTCGGTTCGGCTGGTCGCGGCGATCCTCGGCACGATCGTCGTCGGGCTGATCGTCACCACGGCGGTCGGGCTGCTTGCGGTGGGACGGCTGAACCTGATCTCGGTCGCCTTCATTCCGCTCTTCGTCGGGCTCGGCGTCGATTTCGGGATCCAGATCTCGGTTCGCTTCAATGCCGAGCGGGCGGCGGGCCTGGAGCCTTTCGCCGCGCTGCAGGCGGCGGCGACGGCGCTCGGCGCACCGCTGCTGCTCGCGGCGGGGGCAGTGTTCCTTGGCTTCGGGGCGTTCCTGCCCACTGCCTATGTCGGCATCGCCGAGCTTGGCGTGATCGCCGGCCTCGGCATGGTGATCGCGCTCCTGCTCAATGTCACGCTGTTGCCGGCGCTGATCTTGCTGTTTCGGCCGGGCGTGCCGCGGCGCGAGGTCGGCTTTGCCGAGCTGGAGCCCGCCGACCGCTTTCTCGAAAAGCACCGCAAGCATGTGCTCCGCGCGTTCGCGCTCTCGATGGCGGCGAGCATCGCGCTGCTGCCGGTCGTGGTGTTCGACTTCAATCCGCTCCACCTGCGTGACCCGGACGCGCCGTCGATGCAGGCTCTGGCTGACCTGACCCGCGACCCGGACCGGACGCCGAACACGATCGATGTGCTCGCGGTGAACCCCGATGCGGCGGCTGGGCTTGTCCGGCGGCTGTCGGCACTCCACGAGGTAAAGCAGGTGGCCTCGGTCGACAGCTTCGTGCCTGACGACCAGCCCGCCAAGCTCGCCTTGATCCAGGACGCGTCGCTGTTGCTCGACCTGACGATCAATCCTCTCGATGTGGCGCCTGCTCCTAGCGATGCGGAGCTGGTGGCATCGTTGCAGCAAGTCTCCGGGCGGCTAACCTCCATCGCAGGTGCCGACACAGGCAAGGGCGCAGCTGACGCGCGGCGACTCGCCGCCGTGTTCGAGAAGCTCGCGTCGTCGACGCCCGAACGGCGCGCGTCGGTAAATGCCATGCTCGCCCAGCCGCTGGCGGTGATGCTCGATCAGATCCGCGCCACGCTCCAGGCCGAGCCGGTAACGCGAGAGACGCTGCCGCCAGACCTGGTTCGCGACTGGATCGCGCCCGATGGCCATGCCCGGCTGCAGGTCTTTCCGAAGGGCGATGGCAATGACAATCAGGTGATCAAGCGCTTCCGGACGGCGGTGGCGACGGTGACGCCGGCCATATCAGGCTTGCCGGTCGCGACCCAGGCGGCAGCCTCGACAGTCGCCGGCGCCTTTGTCCAGGCCGGGGTGATTGCCTTCCTGCTTGTCAGCCTGCTGCTTTTCCTGGTGCTACGCAACGTGCGGGAAGTGGCCTTCACCCTGGCGCCGGTGGTGCTGTCGATCTTCCTGACGCTCGCCACCTGTGTCATCATCGGGCAGCCGATCAATTTCGCCAACATCATCGCCTTTCCGTTGCTGTTCGGCGTCGGCGTCGCCTTCCATATCTATTTCGTGATGGCGTGGCGTGGCGGCGCGACCGACCTGCTCCAGTCGAGCCTCGCGCGCGCGGTGCTGTTCAGCGCGCTGGCAACGGGGACTGCATTCGGCAGCCTGTGGTTGTCCGACCATCCAGGCACGGCGAGCATGGGCAAGATCCTGATGATCTCGCTGGCCTGGACCCTGATCTGCGCCCTGGTGTTCGAGCCGGCTTTGCTAGGGCCGCCATTGAAGGCGAAGGACAAAGGCGAACTACCTACCGCTTAGAGTATCCCGCCTCAGTTTGAACCGCAATAGTAAAGTACACACTTCACTATTGCGGCCGCCCGTCACGGTGGTGGGCCATCCGCCATGCAGTCTACCGAAATTATCCAACAGCCGTGCGGGTCGCCGCGAAAACAGGCACAACTGGGCCCAGCCTCCGCTGGGGGAAGCATAGCAGAATGCGGCTCGAACTCGCACGCAGCCGGGCGCAACGCACGCCGCCTAGGGCTTGGCAGGGACCGGCGCGGCCTTGGGCGCGGTGTCGCTCGGTGAGGCCGGATCGCTCAGTGGATCGTCGAGTGGACTCGCCTGTCGGGCGGCTGGATCGCCCAGCGGATCGTCGAGCGGGTCAGTCGTGGTATCGGCCTTTGCCGACCGGCTGTGCAGCGCCTGGATCTCGGCTGCGCGGTTCTGCAGATAGACCGAGCGCAGCGTGGCATAGGGATCGACCGCGCTGTCGAGCAATGCCTTGAAATCCGCATCCGATTCAGCGCGATCATCGATGCCGCTGATCACGCCCCTTGGTATCTGATATTCGAGACGATCGAACGGATTGCCGATCGCAACCGGGAGGACGAAATCGTCGCCCTGACCGGCGAGCAGGTCCCGGAGCGTCGTTGGCCCGATGATCGGCAGGAAGAGATAGGGGCCAGGGCCGACACCATAATAGCCAAGGGTGTTGCCAAAGCCATTGTCGTGGTGCGGGAGCCCGATGTTGCGCGATTTGGCAACATCGATCAGCCCGCCGACACCGAGCGTGCTGTTGATGACGAAGCGCTCGAAGGTCTTGAACGCCCTGCCCGGCTTGAGCTGGAGCAGATCGTTCAGGAACACGATCGGCTCGCCGAGATTGCTGAAGAAGTTGCGCAGGCCGGAGCGCACCGGCTTGGGCACGACATGGCGGTAACCCATCGCGACCGGGCGGATGAAGGTGCGGTCGGCAAATTGAAAGCCGGCGAACAAGTGGCGATTGAGGCCCTCGAGCGGGTCGCCATGCGCATGGCCGACGACGGTGGCGTTGACCATGGGCGACGCGGTCCCGTCCGGCACAGCAGCCTCGGCGGCGGGATCGACCAAAGGGTCGAGCGCGATCGCAGGCGCGGCCGGCTGATCGGCGGACGCGGGCGGTGCAGGCGGCGTGGCCTGCTGATCGGTTTGCGACTGTACCTGCGCAGCCGGCGCGACTGCGACGACGCTTTCAGCTTTTTCCGGAGTCGCGCCGAGCAGCGCGATGGTCGGCAGGACGAGGCCGAGGCTCAATTGTCGGCCTTGGCAGCGAGCGCATCGAGGTGGCGGATCAAAGCCTTGGCACCGCCGGTCGCCAGGACCCGCGAAAAGTCCGACCGGCGCGTGGCAAGCTGGCTGATCGAATTGCGATAGAACACATCGACGATCTTCCAGCTCCCGCCGCTCGCGCGCAGGCGATAGGCGATCGAGACCGGCTGATCATGGGGGATGATCAGCGTCGTGCGGACGAGACTGTCCGTGCCGCGCGACTCCACCTTGGGATCGATGGTGAATTTCTCGCCGGAGAAAGAATCGAAATTGGTGGCATATTGGCCGATGATCATGCGGCGGAAGGCGGCGACGAGCGCGGTCTGGTCGGCCGGCGCGATGGTGTTCCAGCTTGCGCCGATCGTCAGCCGGGTCATCAGCGGCACGTCATAGGCGCGGTCAACCACCGGACCGATCGCAGCCGCACGGCCGCGCGGGCCCATTGCCTTGCCGCCTTTCATGATGGTGATCAGGCCATCGCACAGCGACTGAACAGGCGCGCGCGCCGCGTCGCTGGCCTGGGCGAAAGCCGCCGGCACAGGCGCGACGAGCGCTGCGACAAGGGCTATGGGAATGATGTTACGCATACAAAAAGGCTCCAATATTCCCCGCGCCGTCATCTACCGGCGCGGTCGTGTGAAATCCACCCTCACCTGTGTCGCGCATGATACAGGCCCCAACCTGAACGAAACTGGGCGCAATTTGGCCCTTTTGTATCGGCATACACGTCGCTATCTGAACGCTAACGGCGAAACCACATCGCCGATCCGTGGGGCGGCTACGTAAACCGGAAATAGGGGCTGGGCTCGGATTGATGACCGCCGAAAACACTGAGACGCTGCGTATAATCCTGGCCAAACCGCGCGGTTTCTGCGCCGGCGTGGTGCGGGCGATCGACATTGTCGAGCGCGCGCTCGATCTCCACGGGGCGCCCGTCTATGTGCGGCACGAGATCGTCCATAACCGGCATGTCGTCGACAAGCTCAAGGCCAAGGGTGCGATTTTCGTCGAGGATCTGTCCGAAATCCCGGCCGGTTCGCCGACGATCTTCAGCGCACATGGCGTCGCCCGCTCAGTGCAGGACGACGCGCGGCTCCGCGATCTGCCCGTGCTCGACGCCACCTGCCCGCTCGTCACCAAGGTGCATGTCCAGGGGCGCCGCTATGCCAGAGCGGGCCGCACGCTGATCCTGATCGGCCATGCCGGCCATGCCGAAGTGGTCGGCACCATGGGCCAGATCGACGCACCGATCCATCTCGTCTCGACCGCGGCCGAGGTGGAAGCCCTCCCCCTCCCGACCGACACCCCGGTCGCCTATGTCACCCAGACCACGCTCAGCGTCGACGATACGCGCAGCGTGATCGCTGCGCTCAACGCGCGGTTCAGCGATGTCGAGGGACCCGACGTCTCGGAAATCTGCTACGCCACCCAGAATCGCCAGACCGCGGTGCGCGATCTGGCCCGGGTCAGCGAGTTGCTGATCGTGGTCGGCGCCGAGAACAGCTCCAATTCCAACCGGCTGCGCGAGATCGGCGTCGAGATGGGCGTGCCGAGCTATCTCATCGCTGACGGCTCCGGGGTGGACGCTGGCTGGCTGGAGGGTGTATCGGCCGTCGGCATCACCGCTGGCGCCTCTGCCCCCGACGAGCTGGTCGAGGATGTGATCGCGGCACTCGCCCGGCTGCGGCCGATCGAGGTGTCGCAGCTCGACGGTGTCGAGGAAAATATCGAGTTCAGCCTGCCGGCCGAACTGAGAAATGTACGGCCTCGCGGCGTGACCGCGATCGCCAGTTAGGACCAACGCGATGACCCTCCCCCTTTCCCAGATCGCCCGCATCGGCGCCTATACGCTGAGCCAGCACATCAAGGGCGGCCGCTATCCGCTGGTGCTGATGCTCGAGCCGCTGCTGCGCTGCAATCTCGCCTGCCCAGGCTGCGGCAAGATCGACTATCCCGATGCGATCCTCAACCAGCGGCTGAGCTTCGAGCAGTGCATGGAGGCGATCGACGATTGCGGCGCCCCCGCCGTATCGATCGCAGGCGGCGAGCCGCTGCTCCACCGCGACATGCCGAAGATCGTTCAGGGTTATATCGCGAAGAAGAAGTTTGTGATCCTGTGCACCAACGCGCTGCTGCTCAAGAAGAAGATCGACGACTATAAGCCATCGCCCTTCTTCACCTGGTCGATCCATCTCGATGGCGACAAGGGCATGCACGACCACGCAGTCGATCAGGACGGCACTTATGAGGTGGCGATCGAGGCGATCGAGCTGGCCAAGGCGAAGGGCTTTCGCGTCCAGGTCAATTGCACCGTGTTCGACGGCGCCTCGCCCGACCGGCTCGCTTCTTTCTTCGACGAGATGGAGAAGCGCGGCGTCGAGATCACCATTTCGCCCGGCTATGCCTATGAGCGTGCGGCCGACCAGGAGCATTTCCTCAACCGCACCCGCACCAAGCAGTTCTTCCGCGACGTCTTCTCGAAAGGCGATGGCGGCAAGAAATGGACCTTCACCAATTCGCCCCTGTTCCTCGACTTCCTGGCCGGCAACCAGACCTATGAGTGCACGCCCTGGTCAATGCCGCTGCGCACCGTCTTTGGCTGGCAGAAGCCCTGCTACCTGGTCGGCGAAGGCTATGTGCAGAGCTTCAAGGAGCTGATGGAAGGCACCGAGTGGGACGATTACGGCGTCGGCAAGTACGAGAAATGCGCCAACTGCATGGTGCATTGCGGCTTTGAGGGCACGGCTGCGACGGATTCGATCCGCCACCCGCTCAAGATGTTCTCGATCGGCCGCAAGGGCGTGCGCACCACCGGGCCGATGGCGCCGGATATCGATCTCAGCAACCAGCGTCCGGCGCAGGACGTGCACTCATCGCACGTCGAGCGGGAGCTGGAGATCATCCGCAAGGCCAACCCCAAGGCCGCCAAGCACGTCGCCAACGCGGCGTAATTCGCTGAAGGCGCGGCCGGCGTGAATGCCGGTTCGGATCAGGGCGGGCAGCTGGGTTGGGTTGCGGGCCAGTGAAGCGAGGACCGCGCCGAGCGCCATGCTGCCGTCTGGTTTCATGCCGACAAGTGCGGCGGGCGGGAGTGCCTCGTTCGCGCTGTCCGAGATGACCCTTATGATGGCGAAAGGCAGATTGTAGCGCGCGGCGACGCGGGCGGCGATGTGAGATTCCATGTCGACGGCGAGGGCGCCGGTTTCGGTGTAGAGTGTCTGTTTCAGAGTGGCTGTGGCGATGATCGTGTCGCTGCCGATGATCGTGCCCACCTGAGCGCCTGGAATTTTGACCGCCAACATTTCGACCAGCGCTGCGTTCCCTCTCCCAGCGGGAGAGAGCATCGGGTCGATCATGCCCCCGGCATGATCTGAATAGCGCGGGGCGCTATTCACCCGATGCTGGAGCCGCGAAGCGGCGGAAGGGTGAGGGTGATTGGATGATCCCACCTCGCCTCTCACCCTCACCCTTCCCATGCCTTCGGCATGGGCCCCTTCCCTCTCCCGCTGGGAGAGGGAGCCTAGTACGAGGTCGCCCGCGTTTAGTCCGGGCGCCAGCGCGCCGGCCAGGCCGCAAGAGAGAATCGCAGTCGCACCCTCTGCAGCTGCCTCGAGCTCCCGCTCCAGCCGCTCGCCATCACCGCCGCCAGCAACCACCACAACGCCCGGCCGAAGCAGAATCCTGGCCTCCTTGTGCAGGCCGGTCGCGACCAGGATCGTCACATGCCGAACGCGACGCGGCGCGTGTTGGAGCGTTTGAGGTTGCGGTAGCGGGCCATTGCCCAGAGCGGGAAATATTTGGGGTAGCCGTGATAGCGCAGATAGAAGACCCGCGGGAAACCGCCGCCGGTGTACATTTCCTGACCCCAGAGTCCGTCAGCCTCCTGATTGGCCGCGAGCCACGCGATGCCGCGCGCGACGGCGGGGGAATCGACATCGCCCGCCGCCATCAATCCCAAGAGCGCCCAGGCGGTCTGTGACGCGGTCGAGGGCGCGGGCGTATAGCCGGCATAGTCGAGCGCGTAGCTGTCGCAATCCTCACCCCAGCCGCCATCCGGGTTCTGGATCTGGGTCAGCCAGGCGACCGCCTTTGCGACGATCGGCTCCTCGGGGCCGATGCCGGCAGCGTTGAGGGCGCACAGCACTGACCAGGTGCCATAGACATAATTCACGCCCCAGCGGCCGAACCAGCTTCCGTCGGGCATCTGCTCCTTGGCGAGATAGTCCAGCGCCGCCCGCATCCGATCGCTGTCGCGCGCCTCGCCGAGCTGAGCGAGCATCGAGACGCAGCGGGCGCTGACGTCCGAGGTCGGCGGATCGAGCAGCGCGCCGTGATCGGCGAAGGGCAGGTTGTTGAGATAATGATAGCTGTTGTCCGCATCGAACGCGCCCCAGCCGCCATCGCGGCTTTGCAGGCCGACGGTCCACTCGACGCCACGATCGATCGCCTCGCTGCGATCGACGTCGTTCAATGCGCGGGCGCGGTCCATCGCCATCACCACCACGGCGGTGTCGTCGAGATCGGGATAGTGCGCGTTGTTATATTGGAAGGCCCAGCCGCCGGGGCGGACGTCTGGCTTTTCCCCGGCCCAGTCGCCCTTCACGTCGAGCACCTGGAGCGGCTTCAGCCAGTCGAGAGCGCGCACCGCTCGCGCCTCGGCGTCATCGCCACCCGCTTCGAGCATCGCATGCGCGGCGAGCGCTGTATCCCAGACCGGGGAGACGCAGGGCTGGCAATAGGCCTCGTCCTCCTTGATCACGAGCAGCTTTTCGACCGATTTCCGGGCGATCGCGCGGGCGGGATGGTCCTCGGCATAGCCGAGACAGTCGAACATCATCACGCTGTTGGCCATCGCCGGATAGATCGCGCCAAGGCCATCCTCGCCGTTGAGGCGCTCAAGCACGAAATCGACACAGGCTTGGATCGCGCGGGCGCGGGTCTTTTTCGGCCACAAGCCATTGGCTGCCTTGAGCACGACGTCGAGGGCATTGAAGCCGTGGGTCCAGAGCCATTTGGTGTCGGCGGCCTTGGTGCCGGGGCGGATCTTCTGGCCGGTGTAAAGCTCGTCGACCTTCACGCCGAGGGCATTGCGCGCGACCGGCTGGACTGAGCACAGCACCAGCAGCGGCACCACGACTGTCCGTGCCCAATAGGACATCTTCGAAAGATGGATCGGAAACCAGCGGGGCAGCAGGATCAGCTCCGGCGGAAGCGTTGGCACGGTCGACCATGGCCCGGCCGCGTACAAAGCGAGCTGGATGCGGGTGAAGACGTTCGAGGCCGCTGCGCCGCCCGCTGAGAGGATAGCAGCGCGGGCGCTCGCCATATGGGGCGCATCGACCGGATCGCCGATCATCTTCAGCGCATAATAGGCTTTTACCGAGGCGCTGACATCGAAGGCGCCGCCATGGAACAAGCCCCAGCCATGATGCTCAGCTGACTGGATGCGACGGAGATAGCGGCCGATCTTTGCTTCGAGCTCCGCATCGACCGGTTCGCCGAGATAGTGGCGGAGCAGGACATATTCGGCCGGGATAGTGGCGTCCGCTTCGAGCTCGAACACCCAATGCCCGTCCTCGCGCTGTTGCGCCGCGAGCGCCGCGGTTGCGCGCTCGACGGCCGCCTCGACGGCCGCGAGCGGCGCAGCGGCGCCGGCGATCTCTGAAAAGCCCTGATGCATCGGCTCGTCCTTACCCCGCCAGCACGCGCCGCGCCACGGTTTCGCCCGAGCGGAGTGCGCCCTCGATCGTCGCGGGGAGACCGGTATCGGTCCAGTCGCCGGCGAGGAAGAGGTTGCGCCACCGTGTCGTGGCGGGCGGGCGCTTGGCATTCTGCTCGGGCGTGGCCGCGAAGGTCGCGCGCTTTTCCTTGACGATCTGCCAGGCGGGCATCGGCGCGTCGATCGACAAGGCAGCGCAGATATCAGCCCAGAAAATCTCCGCCAGCGACTCACGGTCCTGATCGACGATGCGGTCTGCGGCGCTGACCGTCACTGACAGGCGATCGGGGAAAGCGAACACCCACTCCGCCGTGCCGCCGAACAGGCCGAGCATCGGCGGTGCGCCGGCGGGCGCGGGAAAGGCGAAATGGCCGTTGACGATCGCGCGAAAATCGTCGGGCGCGGCGAGGCCCGGAACCAGGGCGGTTGCGACCCAGGGCGGCACTGCGAGGATTACCGCCTCGCTCGCTTCGACCGGCTCGATACCAGCGCCCCAATCGAGCCCGGTCACGCTGTCGTCATCGAACGCAATGGCACGCAGGCGTCGCCCAAGCACCACCGACGAAGCGCGCGCGTCGAGCCAGGCCAAAGCTGGCTCGATAAAGGCAGCGCCGAGGCTCGGTTCGGCGATGCGCGGCCGCATCGCGCGACCGCCTTTCGCAACCGTTTCGCGCAGCACGCTGGCCGCCAGCAGTGAAGATCCCTCAGCCGGGGCGGTGTTGAGGGCGGCGAGCAGGATCGGCTCGATCAGATGCGACCAGACTGGCCCTTGCGGCTCGATGCGGGCATCGATCCGCCCCTCCTGCTTCGCCAGCAGCCGGGCAAGCGGCACATAATCCGCCGCCCGGGTGCCCGGCACGCGCCGGGCCGGCACAGCGACCCACCATGGCACTAGGCCGTCGTTGATTCGTACCGTCCAGCGCGCGCCGTCCTTCAGGTCGTGAAAGGTGAAGTCGGCATGATCGGGCCCGGCGAGCGGCGTGGTTGCGCCGATGCTTTCGCGAAACCGCGCGACCGCCGGATTGCCCGACAGCACGAGGTGATTGCCGTTATCGATCGTCAGGCCGAGCTGCGGATCATGATAGGAACGGCACCGGCCGCCCGCCTGTGCAGCCGCCTCCGCAATCGTGACCGGCACGCCCGCTTCGGTCAGCGCCACCGCGGCGGAGAGGCCCGCCAGGCCGGCGCCGGCAATCGTTACCCGGCTGAAGCTCACCGGATCAGCCACAGCCGCGCCACCGTCCAGAGCAGCCCGAGCTTCGATACCTTCACCCGGTGGCGGGGTGGCTTCCAGCCGACCGCCTCGGTCTGGCGCAGCACCTTGGCATAGGCCGCCTCCATCAGGCGGGGCGCAATCAGATGCCCGCGCGGGCGCGTGGCGAGAAGCTCGTGGGCCTTGCGGTAGTGATCGTGCGCCGTTGCGGCGACGGCGCGGCACACGTCGTCGATCAGCGGATCGGCGATGACCTCGAGGGGCGTGGTGAGGGAGATGCCGGCGGCGGTGATGGCTTCGGCCGGGAGATAGACGCGGCCGATCCCGGCATCCTCGTCGATATCGCGCAGGATATTGGTGAGCTGGAGCGCGCGGCCGAGATGATAAGCTAGCTCGATTCCCGGTGCTTCGTCCATGCCGAAGACGCGTACCGACAGGCGGCCGACTGCCGAGGCGACACGGTCACAATAGAGATCAAGCTCGGCCCAGCTCGGCCAGCGAATGTCCCGATCGACATCCATCGCCATGCCGTCGATCACGGCTTCGAAATCCGCGCGATCGAGATTGAAGCGCCGCACGGCCTCGGCGACCAAAGCCGCCTGGCCGGCCGGGCCGCCGGCGTAGAGCGAATCGAGATCGGTGCGCCACGCGTCGAGTGCCGCCATCCGGCCCGCGGCATTGCCCTGCTGATCGTCGGCGATATCGTCGACCAGCCGGCAAAAGCCGTAGATCGCGTACATCGCCTCGCGCTCGGCCCTGGGGAGCACGCGCATGCCGGCGTAAAAAGAGCTGCCCGAGACCTGCTTCTGCAGGCCGGCGGAGTTTAAATCAGTGGTCATGCCGCGCGCCGGAAGAAGCTGCCGGCGGCCGCGCTGGTCGCGAGCAAGGCGGCTTCCCACGGGCGGTGATGGACTCGCTCGCTGAGCGGATCGCGCGCTTCGAGGCGTCCGCACAGGCTGACAGCGAGGCGGTGGATGATCGCGACCTCGGCGGCAAGGCGGCGATCGGCGATCGTCGTGCTGAACCTTGCCGACTGATCGAGCAAAGTGCGGGTCGGGGCGACGAGTGAGACAATCGCTACCCTGAGTGCCGGCGTTGCCACATCCACGCCGAGATCCTCGATCCGTGCGCCGGTCGCGGCGAAGGTCGACGCGGGGATATAGACCCGGTCGAGCGTGCGGTAATCCTTGCCGCAATCCTGCAGGTGGTTGATCACCTGAAGCGCTGCGCAGAGCGCGTCGGAGGCGGGCCAGGTCGCGCGATCCTCGCCGTGGACGTCAAGCACGTAGCGCCCGACCGGCATGGCGGAATAGCGGCAATAGTCGATCAGCCCGTCCCAATCGGCATACCGGTTGACGGTGCAGTCGCGTTCGAACGCTGTGAGCAGATCATGGGCATGGACCGGATCTAGCTTTCGCTCCGCCATGACTGCGCGGAGCGCCACCGCTTCGGCGGTGCCCTCGGGGTCGCCATCGAGCCCGGCGCGCATGCGGCCGAGTTGCGCGAGCCTTTCGGCTGGCGGCAATGTCTCATGGTCGGCGATATCGTCCGCCAGCCTAGCGAAGCGGTAAAAGGCCATGACCGGCGCGCGGTGCTCGGGCTTGAGCAGCATCGACGCGACCGGAAAATTCTCGTCGCGATGGCCCTTGCCCGAGGCGAGGTCTGCGGGATCAGCCATCAGCGCATCTCTGCCGCCTGAGCGCGACCCTTCCACATTCCACCACGTCCCCGCATATGCTGCCACGCCGATAGCAAGGTGCAGCCGGCGTAGAAAGCGGCGATCAGCGGCAGCGCAATGCCCCAGAGCGGCGAGCGGCGATAGAAGCGGGCGATCGGCTGGAAGGAGATCGCCATCAGCAGCCAGGCAGCGAGACCGGCGAGGCGCGCCGCTCCGGCGGCGAACAGCGCAAGTGCCGGCGGCACGCCATAGACGAGCGCGAGACCGACCAATGTGCCGGCGAGCATCAACGGCGAATAGCGGAGCTGGGCATAGGCTGAGCGGGAGATCATCGCTGCAATGACGCCGGCGCCGTCATAGGGCCGGATACTGCGCGAGCGATCGGTTAGGCCGAGCCAGATCCGCCCCTGCTTCTTCAGCAGCGCGCCGAGGGTGCAATCGTCGATCAACGCGGTGCGGATCGCGGCGATGCCGCCTGCCCTTTCTAGTGCGTCGCGGCGGATCAGCATGCAGCCGCCGGCCGCGCCGCCGATTCCCTTCGGCTTGTTCACGCGGCCAAAGGGATAGAGCATCTGGAAGAAGAAAACGAAGGCCGGGATCAGGGCGCGTTCGGCGAAGCTGTCGCAGCGGAGCTTCGCCATCAGTGACACGAGGACGAGATTGCCCGCCTCGCCACGCGCGACGAGGGTGGTGAGCGTGTCGGGCGCGTGCTCGATATCGGCGTCGGTGAGCCAGAGATAGTGCGGCTTTGCGCCGGCATGCTCAATGCCTTGCGCCACTGCCCAGAGCTTGCCGGTCCAGCCGGCTGCGAGCGGTTGGCCTGTCAGGACCTGGAGGGAGTGATTACCGTTGAGGCTGCGAGCGATGGCGGAGGTGCCGTCGCTGCTCGAATCGTCGACGAGGATGACGCTGAAGCTGCCCGGATAGTCCTGCGCGACCAGGCTTCCGATCGAGCGCGCGATCACGTCTGCTTCGTCGCGCGCCGGGACGATCGCCACCACCTCGGGCCAGGCTGCGGGCGGTGGGGGCAGGTCGCGCGTATCGCGCTCCCGGGTGAGCCAGAAGCCGCCATGCGCGAAGACGAGGCCAAACCAGATGGCGAGGCTCAGCATTCCCACCGCAACCATGATCACCGGATCATCCCTGCACCGCGGAACCAGGCGACTGCGTCGGCCACTGCTTCTTCCCAAGGGCGGGCGGTGTAGCCGAGCTCAGCCTCGGCCCTGCCTGAGCTGAAGAACATCTTGTGCTTCGCCATCTTGAGCGAATCGACCGTCAGGAACGGATCCTTGCCGGTGATCCGCGCGAGCGCCTCATTGGCGTAAGCGAGCGGGAAGAGCGGCGCGCGTGGAAGGCTGACGGTCGGCGGCTTGCGCCCCACCGCGCGGGCGACGGCGCCGATCATCGCGCCGAGCTGAACGTCCTGCCCGCCCAGGATGTAACGCTGGCCAACCACGCCGCGTTCGAGCGCGAGCACATGCCCTGCCGCGACATCGTCGACATGGGCGAGGTTCAGGCCGCTGTCGATAAAGGCGGGCATTCCGCCATTCGCCGCCTCGACGATGATCCGGCCCGTCGGGGTCGGCCGCACGTCGCGCGGGCCGATCGGCGTGGAGGGATTGACGATCACCGCCGGCAGGCCGCGCTCGGCGACCATCTGCTCGACCAGCCGTTCGGCGACGACCTTGCTGCGCTTATAGGCCCCCGTCGCCTGTTCGGGCGTCGCGGCATGGCTTTCATTGGCGGGGACGCCGCCGGGCTGCGGCTTCAGCGTCGCCACGCTGCTGGTATAGACGAGCCGCTCGACCCCCGCCGCCAGCGCGGCCTCCATCACCGCTCGGGTGCTGGCGAGATTGTTGCGGACGATCTCTTCGGGATCGGGCGCCCAGATGCGGTAATCGGCAGCGACGTGGAACAGGTAGCGGGCGCCTTGGGCAGCGCTGAGCATTGCTTCGGGGTCGCGGGCGTCGCCTTCGACCAGATTGCCTGGGAAGTCGTGGAGATTGGTTCGCGGGCTCGATGTGCGGACCAGGCCGCGAACCCGCCGCCCCTGTGCCGCGAGTACGCGCGCCACCGCTGAGCCGACGAATCCCGACACACCGGTGACGAGGACAATATCCGAATCCTGGCTCACCCCGCCTCCGCGTCTTTCGATCGCGCGCTCTACACAGGATGCGCGGCGGACGATAGGGAGGGGGGAATGAAGCCTGCCCCTTTATCGTCATGCCGGACGTGTTCCGGCATCTACCGATCCGCAGGCGTCGCGACGGTGATATGCGCGGCACGGTGGACCCCGGAACAAGTCCGGGGTGACGGAGGCGGGGGTTTGGTCTTCGATCTCCCCGGGTGGCGTTGATGCTCGCGGCGATCCTCGGCTGGACGCTGCTGACACTGGCTTCGGTAGGCACGCTCTACACGGTAGCGGCAACGGTCGTGTTCAAGCGGTTCTTCGCGCTCCAGCCGCCATCACCACAACGCACCGAAGCCGTTACACTGCTGAAACCGCTCCACGGCGCCGAACCGCTGCTGAACACCAATCTCGCCAGCTTCCTGGCTCAGAATCATGACGGACCGATTCAGCTCCTCTGCGGCGTGCAGCGCTCCGACGATCCTGCGATCGACACCGTCGCGGCATTGAAGGCGAGCCACCCCGCAGCGACGATCGATCTGGTGCTCGATCTCACCGTGCAGGGCGCCAGCGGCAAGATTTCGAATCTCATCAACATGATGCCGCGAGCTGCGAATCCGATCGTTATTCTCAGCGACAGCGATATCGCCGTCGAGCCGGATTATCTTGCCCGAATCCTCGCCGCGCTCGACCAGCCGCGCGTCGGCGCGGTCACCTGTCTCTATCGTGGGCGCGGGGATGCGGGCTTCTGGTCGCGGCTTGGGGCGGCGGGGCTGAGCTATCAGTTCTTGCCTGGCGCCGTGTTTGGCATTGCGTTTAAACTAGCGCGGCCGTGCATGGGATCGACCATCGCGATGCGCCGCGAGACGCTCGACCGGATCGGTGGCTTTGCCCGCTTCGCTGACGTGCTGGCCGATGATTATGCGATCGGGGCGGCAGTCGAGGCGCTGGGGCTGAAGGTCGTTGTCCCGCCAATGCTCGTCGTCCATGGCTCGGACGAACGGAGCTTTGCCGAGCTGTGGCGGCACGAGCTGCGCTGGAGCGCGACGGTGCGGGGCGTGGTGCCCGGCGCCTTTGCGGGCTCGGTGATCGGCATGCCGTTCCCGCTCGCGGCGCTTGGCGCGGTGTTCGCACCTGCGCATGCGATCGGCGCGCTGACTGTCCTCTTTTCGCTCCTCGCCCGCATGCTTGTCGCGCATACCGTCGACCGCACAGCAGGCGTGCGGACAGCGCCCTTTTGGCTGCTACCAGTGCGCGATTGCCTCACCTTCGCGATATTCGTCGCAACCTTCTTCACCCGTTCGGTTGATTGGCGCGGACAACGGCTTAGAATGGGAGCAGACGGCCGCATCACGGCCGACCCGGAGATTTCCGCATGATGCGTACCCTGTTTCTGCAAGCGCCCTCGTTCGACGGTTATGATGGGGGTGCCGGCGCGCGCTATCAGATGAAGCGCGAAGTGAAGTCCTTCTGGTATCCGACCTGGCTCGCACAGCCCGCCGCGATGGTCGAAGGATCGAAGCTGATCGATGCGCCGGCGCACGACCAGAGTTGGGACGACATCAAGCACGAGTTCGACGAGCGCGATCTCGTCATCCTCCACACCTCGACGCCGAGCTTCGGCCAGGACATCCGGACAGCGGCTCTGATCAAGGAGCGCAACCCGAAGATCATCATCGGTTTCGTCGGCGCCAAGGTCGCGGTCGAGCCGGACAAGAGCCTCGCCGCCACGCCGCACGTCGATTTCGTCGCGCGCGAGGAATATGATTTCACGATCCTGGAAATCGCTCAGGGTGCGCCGCTCGCGACGGTCGACGGCATCACCTGGCGTGCGCCCGACGGGGCATTCGTCCGCAACAAGGATCGTGCGATCATCGAGGACATGGATGTCCTCCCGATGGTCTCGCCGGTCTACAAGCGCGACCTGACGATCAACAAATATTTCGGCGGCTATCTGCTCCACCCCTATGTGAGCTTCTACACCGGGCGCGGATGCAAGAGCCGCTGCACCTTCTGCCTTTGGCCGCAGACGATCAGCGGCCATAATTACCGCTTCCGCTCGGTCCCCAAGGTGATCGAGGAAGTGAAGTATATCCTGGAGAATATCCCCGAGACCAAGGAGATCTTCTTCGATGACGACACGCTGACCGACAACCACGCCCGCGTCGAGGAGCTGGCGATCGCGCTCGGCCAGCTCGGTTTCGGCAAGAAGGGTTTCGGGGTTTCGTGGAGCTGCAACGCCAAGGCCAATGTGCCGCGCAAGACGCTCGAGGTGCTGAAGGCGAACGGGCTGCGCCTGCTGCTGGTCGGCTATGAGAGCGGCAACCAGCAGATCCTGCACAATATCAAAAAGGGCCTGCGCGTCGATGTGGCGAAGCAGTTCACCAAGGATTGCCATGAGCTCGGCGTGGTCATCCACGGCACGTTCATCCTCGGCCTGCCGGGCGAGACCGAAGAGACGATCGAGGAGACGATCAATTATGCCAAGGAGATCGATCCGCATACGATCCAGGTCTCGCTGGCCGCGCCCTATCCGGGGACGTTCCTGTACAAGCAGGCGACCGAGAATGGCTGGTTCGACAACAGCAACGATCTGCTGACCAATGGCGGCAACCAGATCGCGCAGCTCAGCTACCCGCATCTGCCGGCGAGCGTGATCTTCGACAAGGTCGAGGAATTCTACAAACGCTTCTATTTCCGCCCATCGAAGATCTGGTCGATCGTGTCCGAGATGCTGCGCGACTGGAACATGATGAAGCGCCGGCTGCGCGAGGGCGTTGAGTTTTTCGACTTCCTGCGCCGCCGGAAGGAAGCCGTCTGACACTGGGCAAGAAACGCCTGATCGTCACGTCGGACGATTTCGGCGCCGATATCGCCGTCAACGAGGCAGTCGAGCAAGCGCATCGCGAGGGCATCCTGACCGCCGCGAGCCTGATGGTTTCGGGCGATGCCGCGGCCGATGCTGTCGCCCGGGCGAAAGCGATGCCGTCGCTGGGGGTTGGCCTCCATCTGGTGCTCGTCGAAGGGCGACCGACGCTGCCGCCCGAGCAGGTGCCCGACCTCGTCGATACGAGCGGCCATTTTCGCACCGACATGGTGCGTGCGGGCATCACCATCTTCGCCAAGCCCGCCGCGCGGCGCCAGTTGCTGGCAGAGGTCGAGGCGCAGTTCGCTGCCTTTGCCGCGACCGGGCTGCCGCTCGACCATGTGAATGCGCACAAGCATTTCCATGTGCACCCGACGATCGCTTCCGCGATCCTGAAGACGGGGAAGCGCTATAGCATGAAATCCGTGCGCGCGCCGGTCGAGCCGCGCGCAGTGCTCGCCAAGATCGAGCCTGGTACCGGCGGCGTGGATGTCGCTTATCTCTGGGCGCTGCTCGTCCGCCGACGGATGCGCGCGGCGGGGATAACAGTGCCAGATCAGGTGTTCGGCCTCGCATGGTCGGGCGCGTTCGACAGGGCGCGGCTGCGCGGACTGATCGCGCATCTGCCTGATGGGCTAACCGAGATTTATACGCATCCGGCAACAAATGATCGCTACCCGGGCCATGCCCCCGGCTATGCCTATCGCGCTGAGCTTGCAGCCTTAACCGACCCTCTTGCGCGCGAAGCGATCTCGCGCGAGAGCATCGAACGGGGGTGTTTTGCGGACTTTGCGTGAGACTGTGCCATGAACCTTGCGACCGGACATCATCAGTTCGACGACCGGCAACCGATCCCGGATGGGCCAATTCCCCTGGGCAGCGAAGCCCACAAGATCCTGTTCTGCCGGGCGCTGCTCGAAACCCATGACCCCTATCGCCCTGCACTGATCGACTGGCCAACGCTCGAGCCCGATACCCGCGACAAGATCGTCTCGCTGCCGATCTGGGACATCGCCGTCGCGACCGAAGGCCGCGCGGGCATGAACGTGAAGACCTATGGCGAGGATATCGCCGATCCTCTGCTCAAGGCCGCGGTCGACATGAACGGCTTCGAGGAAAGCCGACACAAGATCGTCCTCGCCGACATGGTCCAGGCGTATGGCATCGAGCTTGCGCCCGAGCCGGAGTACAAGCGCCCGCGCGACCCGGAATTCGCCTTCATGCGGACCGGTTATTCGGAATGCATCGACAGCTTTTTCGGCTTCGGCCTTTTCCGGCTCGCCAAGGATTCGGGATTCTTCCCCGAAGAGCTGGTCGAGACCTTCGAGCCGGTGATGCGCGAAGAGGGGCGGCACATCTTGTTCTTCGTGAACTGGGTCGCCTGGTGGCGCCGCAATATGCCGTGGTGGCGCCGGCCTCTGTTCGAAGCCAAGATATTGATCGTCTGGATGTTCCTGATCGGCGAGCGGATCAGCATGGCCAAGGGCATGGGGGACGACAACACCAAGGCGCAGGAGAATAATTTCACGCTTAACGGCTCGAAGGAGCTGGGGGTCGAGGTGACATTTCCCGAACTTGCCCGTATCTGTCTTGCCGAGAATGATCGTCGGCTGGCGCCCTATGATCCGCGTCTGATCCGGCCACGATTCGTGCCGGCCATGATGCGCTTGGCGCTTCGGTTCGCCGGTCGTTCGGGCGGGGGAGAGAAGGACTGAAAATTTTTGCGCGTGTGGGCATGTTGCTCGCGACCCTGTTCGGGTTGGCGGCTGCGATATGGGCATTCGGTTCGATCGGCTTCGACAGCGTCATCGCGGTCGCGCGGCAGATCGGGCTCGGCGGCTTCCTGCTCTATTGCCTCTGGTCGATCGGCGTGTTCGCGATCCTCGGCGCGGCCTGGCTGGTGGTGGCGCCAGGTGAGGCGCTCGAACGGCTCGGCTGGTTCACCTGGGCGCGACTGGTGCGCGAGGCAGTCTCCGATCTGCTGCCCTTCTCACAGATCGGCGGCATCGTCGTCGGCGTGCGTACGCTGACTGTACGCGCGATCCCGACCTCTCGCGTCTATGCCTCGTTCGTCGTCGACATGACGACCGAGATGGCAGCGCAGCTTGTCTTCACCCTGTTCGGCCTGGCGATGATGGTGACGATGCTCATGGAGGGCGGCGGTGCGGTCACCCTACGCCCGCTGATCCTTGGCGGCACTGCGGTGATGGTGGCGGTGATGGCGATGTTCTTCGCCGCCCAGCGCCCGGCAATCGCGCTGGCGGGCCGCATTGCTCAGCATTTCCTGCCCGGATCGGCGATGGCGACGACGGACATCACTGACGAACTGCGCCGCATCTATGCATGGCGCGGGCGGGTTACGCTTGGCTTTGTGCTCAATCTCGCCGCCTGGATCGGCACTGCGATCGGCAGTTGGATCGTGCTGCTGATGATGGGCGCCAATATATCGATCTGGTCGGCACTGGCGCTCGAGAGCCTGATCTTTACCCTGAGGAGCGTCGCCTTCGCGATCCCCGGCGCGCTCGGCGTGCAGGAAGCGGCCTATGCCCTGGCGGCGCCCCTGTTCGGGCTCGCGCCCGAAACCGCCCTGGCGCTGTCGCTGGCAAAGCGCGCGCGCGATGTGAGCCTCGGTCTGCCGACATTGCTTGCCTGGCAACTGGGCGAGGCGCGCGCGGTCTTGCGGGCAGCGCGGAGCGCCTCAGCCGGCTGACGCTGTCGCCGGCAGCGGGACGCGATGGGGATGTTCCGCACGATCGCTCATGTCGCTATCAGGAATCGCATGGACGCTGACGATCTGCCCACCGCCATCAATCGCGCCCGCCACGCTTTCAAGGAGGGCCGGCTCGACGTGGCGGCAGCGATCGTCGACGGCCTGTTGAAGACAGACCCCGTCTGCCTCGACGCGCTCGAGGTGAAGGCGATGGTGCTGCAGGCAGGGGGCGATCGCGCCGGGGCCGAGGCGACGTTGCGCGCTGCAATCGCGGCGGCGCCGGAGCGGCACTGGCCCTATGACGATCTCGCCCGGCTGCTTCTGGGATCCGGCAAGCCTGCGGATGCGGAAGCCGTGGTGCGGGCTGCGCTCGCGGCGGACGGTGCCAACGCCAATGCACACGGGATGCTCGGCGTGATGCTGTCCGAGCGCGAAGAGCTGATGCCGGGCGCCTGGCATTTGCGACGGGCGCTCGACCTGGCCGGGCGGCATCCGCAATTGCTTGCCGGGCTGGGGCGCAATCTGGCCCGGCAAGGCGCGCTCGAGGAAGCGGAAGCACTGCTACGCGAGGCGGTCGAGCAAATGCCTGACCAGCTTGTACCGCGGGTCCATCTTGCCGAGGTGGTCGAGCAAAGGGGGCGGCTGGATGAGGCGAAGTCAGTATTGGCGGCAGCCGGAGCGATCGCCCGCGAACGTGGACAGGATGTGACGCTGCAGGAAGCGACGCTGGCGGCGCGCACGGCGGACTGGCGAAGCGGCCTGGCGGCGCTCGATGCGGTGAACGATCCCGCAGGCGGCGCGCTGCTCCTGCGCGGCCGCTTGCGCGATCGGGCGGGGCGGTTCGATGAGGCCTGGGCGGATTTCGTGCTGGGCAAGGCAAAGATCGCGTGCGCGACCGGCCGTAATTATTCGCGCGACAAGGTCGAAGGGCACATCGCCGAATTGTGCGCCTTCTTTTCGGCTGAGCGGTTCGCGGCAATGCCATGCGCCGGAGTGCGCAGGGATGTCCCGCAGCCGATCTTCATCCTTGGCTTTCCGCGGTCCGGCACGACCCTGACCGAGCAGGTGCTGGCCAGCCATTCGCGCATCCGGGCCGGCGGAGAATTGCCGTTCACCGCCGAACTGCGCGACTTTGCCGCGCTGACGACCGGCGCACCGTTTCCGGCGGGACTGGGCGCGCTGGCAGCGGCTGACCAAAGCCACCTCCCTGCCCTGTTCCGCGACTTCTATCTGGCGCGCGCGGAGAGCCACGGCCTGCTGGCGCCCGGCGCGGATTTCTTCACCGACAAGATGCCGCTGAACGAGCTGTATCTCCCCTTGCTGCGTATCGCTTTCCCCGAAGCCCCCGTCATCGCGGTGGCGCGGCATCCGTTTGACGTCATGGTGTCAGTTATGGCGCACGATATGACGCACGGATTCAACTGCGCTTATGAGATCGGCGACGCCGCGCATCATTTTGCCGCAGTATCGACGCTCGACGCCCACTATCGCGATACGCTTGGGATTGTGCCGCATGAGCTCATCTATGAGCGGTTCGTCGCCGGCCAGGAAAGCGAAACGGGGCGATTGATGGCGCATTTCGGATTGGAGATGGAGAGCGCGCAGTTGCGCTTCCACGAAAGCACCCGCTTCGCCCCGACGCCGAGCTATGCGCAGGTTCAGGAGCCGCTCAATGACCGGTCGATCGGCCGCTGGCGGAACTATGCCCGGGCGCTGGAGCCTGTGCGCGATGTGCTGGGTGACGCGATTGCGCGGGCGGGTTATGCTGGCTGAAGTGCCTGCGCCACGGGATCCGCGTCGCCACTGACCAGCAGGTGCACCGCATCGGTTGACGGACGCACGATCATCCGCACGCCGAGTGCCGTCAGCCCGGCTTCATCGACCTGCGTCGGATCGAGGAGACGCAGCCACACCCGGCTCGATGCGCCGCCGGCCTCGAGCACATTGGATCGGCCGCCGAGCGCGGCAAGCCATGGCCTGGCATCCGCGGTTTTCGGCGCGATCTGGGTGGCCGCATGGCGCATCTCCATAGCGACGCCATCCGCAATCGGGCCGAGCACCACTTGAAGCGCCTCCGCCGAGGGCCGGACGAAACCACGCGCGCCAAGCTTCCTCAGACGCGGCTCGTCGACCAGTGCCTGATCGCGCACCACTAACCTCAGCCGGGTGGTGCAGGCATCGATACTGCCGAGATTGGCCGCGCCGCCGAGCGCCGCGAGAAACGCGGCACCACGCTCCCCGGCGGTGTCGGCAATCTCCTCGCCGACCGCTTCGAGCTCACGTCCGGGCGTCTTGATATCGAACCGTATGATTGCCCAGCGAAACACGCCGTAATAAATTCCGAAATAGGCGAGCCCGACCGGCAGCAATACCCAGGCTCGGGTCGCCTTCGAGAAATTCAGCACATAATCGAGGAAGCCGGCCGAAAAGCCGAATCCGAGCTTGACCCCGAGCAGAGACATCAGCGCCATCGCGACGCCGGTCAGGATCGTGTGGAAGAAATAAAGCAGCGGCGCGAGGAACATGAAGGTGAACTCGATCGGCTCGGTCACCCCAGTCAGGAAGGCCGTTAGCGCCATCGAGAGCAACATGCCGCCGACGGCCTTTCGCCGCTCGGGCAATGCGGCGTGGTACATGGCGAGGCAGGCTGCGGGGAGGCCGAACATCATCACCGGAAAGAACCCCGACATGAAGCCGCCCGCGCTCGGATCGCCGGCGAAGAAGCGGTTCAGATCGCCGGTCGCACCGTGATAATCGCCGAGGATGAACCAGGCGACATTGTTGATGACGTGGTGGAGCCCGGTGACGATCAGCAGACGGTTGAGCACGCCGTAGAAAAACAGCCCGAACACGCCGGCATGGACGACGCCGTTGCTCAGCCCGTCCACGCCCGCCGTGATCGGCGCGAAGCCGAAGCCGACAACCGCAGCGACCAGCAACCCCGCCAGGCCCGAGATGATCGGCACGAAACGCCGCCCGCCGAAAAAGGCGAGATAGTCGGGCAGTCTGAGATTGCCGTAGCGATTGTAACAGGTGCCCGCGATCAGCCCGGAGGCGATGCCGATCGGCACCGAGAGCTTGGCAATAGCCTTTGCCCGCCACGCCGCCTCGGCAAGTGCCGCCATATCCTTGGAGAGGTTGGCGACGATTTCGGGAGGGACGTGAAGCAGGGTCATTGCGCCGCGCGTCGCGACCAGGAAACAGACGATGCCGGCAAGGCCAGCCGCGCCATTGCTGTCCTTCGCGATGCCGACGCCGATGCCGAGCGCGAACAGCAATCCGAGATTGTCGAAGATCGCACCGCCAGCCGCGGCGACAAAGGGGATATCGAACAGATCCGGCTGGCCCAGCCGCAACAACAGGCCAGCGATCGGCAAGACCGCGATCGGCAGCATGAGGGCGCGGCCGAGCGGCTGGAGCGATTGCAGCGAGAGCTTCATGCGGCTTTCTCCAGCGAGGCTTGCACAAGAGCGCGGACGGCAGCGGCGTCGGGCGAAGCAAGGGCGCGCATCGCCAGATCACGACACGCGGAGAGATCGAGGGTGCGGACCAATGCCTTGGTCTCTGCGATGGCGGTGGGCGAGACCGACAATTCGCTGACGCCGAGGCCGAGCAGTACCGGCACGGCATCCGCCACGGCGGCGAGTCCGCCGCACAGACCGACCCAGCGGTCGTACGCCGTAGCCCCCTTCACCGTCTCCGCGATGAGGCGGAGCACAGCTGGATGGAGCCCGTCCAGGCCGGCCGCAACGGCTGGATTGGTACGGTCGCGGGCGAGCGCATATTGGCTGAGATCGTTGCTGCCGATCGAGAAGAAGGCGACTTCCGCAGCGAGTTCCGCCGCCATCAGCGCTGCGGCGGGAGTCTCGACCATAATCCCGAGTTCGGGCGCGTCGGCGCCGAGGTCGCGCGCCAACCGCTCCAGCAGCATACGAGTATCCAGCACCTCGAAACGATCCGCCACCATCGGCAGCATGATCCGGAGCGGGCCGGTACAGCGAACGCGGAGCAATGCGCGGAGCTGAGTCTCCAGCAGGTCCGGCCGGGCGAGCTGAAGCCGGATGCCGCGCAGCCCGAGCGCGGGATTCTCCTCGGTCGCCATGGGCAGCCAGGGCGCGGGCTTGTCGGCGCCGATATCGAGCGTACGCACGATCAGCGGACGATCGCCAAGCGCATCGGCCACGCCCTGATAGGCGGCAAGCTGTTCGGCTTCATCGGGCGGACTGGAGCGATCGAGAAACAGGAATTCAGTCCGCAACAGGCCGCAGCCCTCGGCACCCAGCCCAACGGCGCGGTGCGCCTCTTCTACCGAGCCGAGATTGGCGGCGACTTCGATCCGAACGCCATCGGCGGTGCGGCAATCTTCGTGCGCGCGTGCCTGTGCCGCCTGACGATGAGCGGCGCGCGACACATGGCGGGCGCGAGTCTGCGCAAGGACCGATGCATCGGGCGCGATCAGCAGCACGCCCGCATCGCCGTCGAGGATGAGGTCGGCACCGTCTTCTATCTCTAATATCCGCGTACCGAGGGCGGTGATCATCGGCAGGTCGAGACCGGCGGCGATGATCGCCACATGCGATGTCGCGCCGCCCTGCCCCGTCGCTATGCCCGCCAGTCCCGCATCGGCAAACGCCATCAGCTGCGAGGGGAAGAGCTCATCGGCAATGAGGATCGCGCCAGGGGACGGGAGAGCGGGCGCGGCGGCGGCGCCTGTCAGTGCGGCGAGCACGCGTCGCTCGATGTCCCGCAGATCGTCGAGACGTTCGGCGAAGCGCCGATCATTCGCTTGGCGCAAGGGCTCGGCGAAGACGGCAATCGCCGCACGCCAGGCAAAGCCTGCGCTTTTGCCGGCGTCGATCGCTTTATGGGCGGCAGCCTCGACCGCCGGATCGTCGAGAAAGGCGAGGTGGGCGGCCGCGATCGCTGCCTGCGGGCCTTCATCTTCCGCGCTTGCGGAGAGTTCGGCACGGATTGTTGCCCGGGCTGCTGTAAGGGCTTCGCGCTCGACGCCCGGATCAGCTGCGTTTTCGGCGACTTCAATCTCCGCGTCGCGGAGCACGAAGGCCGGGCCGATAGCGAGCCCCGGAACGGCGCCGACGCCCTGCAGGCGGGATGGCAGTGGGACCATGGGGAGTGGCGGCGGAGCGGGTGGCCCAGCCTGGATCGGCAGCAACTCGCCCATGCCGCTTTCGATCAGCTCAGCCAGCGCAGCGACCGCGTCGGCAGCCTGCGGCCCCGAACCTTGCAGGCGAAGCGATGCGCCGTGCGACAGGGCCAAAGCGAGCATCGCGACGGGGCTCCGCCCCGAGGCACTGCGTCCGCCGGCCGTCAGTTCGATCTGCGCATCGAACTGTGCGGCGAGCGCGGCCAGCCGCGCTGCGGGCCGGGCGTGGAGGCCGTGCGCCAGCGGCAATCTGATCTCGCGTGCCGCCGTGATCGCCACAGGGGCGGCGGCCTTCTCCGCGCTGGCTTGCAAGGCGCGCAGCACGAGCAGCGGCTCGCCTGCCTGCACCGGCCCGACTGGCGGAAAGGAGATGATCTCGAACGCATCGCCATTGGTGACGACGAGCGGTGTGACCAGACTTCGGGCACGGCGAGCAACGGCGTCGAGATCGAAGGTGATGAGCAGGTCGCCGGCAGCGACGCGCTGTCCTGGCGCCACATGCGTGGTGAACCCCTCGCCTGCCAGCGCGACTGTCTCCAGCCCGATATGGAGCAGCAGCACCGCGCCACCGTCAGCGTCGATCGTCACCGCATGCTTTGCCGGATGGACGACGGTCACCACGCCATCCACAGGCGAAACCAGCCTTCCTTCGACAGGATCGATCGCAATACCATCGCCCAGCATCCGCTCGGCGAAGACGGGATCCGGCAGTTCGGAAAGCAGGGTGATCCAGCCGGACAGCGGGCTTTTGATCGCGATCGTCATGGCGCAGGTTCAAGGGTCAAGCGGTCGAACATCCATAGCGGGTTGGGGCTCGACTGGGTGAAGGTCATGCACAGGTCGTGATGCCCCTGTTGCGGCGCGATGTTGCCGGAAAGCCGGGTGATGCCGCTGTTCGCCGCCGCCGGCGCGAGCGAGATGGTGGCAATCACCGGGCCGGCACAATCATCGCGCCGTACCAGCAGCTCGCCTTTGGACGTGGAAGGCTTCGCGAACACCACATGCTTCAGGTCGGTGCCGAGCGAGAAGTTGAAGGGCAGACTCCCGACATCCGCTGCGATGGAAACCGCTCCGGAGAGCGGCGCGTCGGGCCAGATCCAGCAGGGATGCATGATATCGCCCCACAGGACCCGGCGCTTGCCGTTGGTCGGGCCATCATCCTCCAGCCTGAGCGCAACGCTTTTGCTGCACAGCCGCATCTCGGAAGCGGTACGGGTGCGCAGCAGCGCGGGTGCGACCGTCCAGCTCCGCACGGTTCCGAGTGCTGCTCCGTCCGCAAAGGCCTGCACCTTCAGGCGCGTACCCGAGGCGAGATCAAGCGGCGCCGCAACTATGGGTGAGGTTGCGAGCGGCGCTGATCCGTCGGCGGTATAGTGAAGCGCACCAATCGCTGCCGGTTGCTCAAGCGTGACGCTCAGCCCACCGGACGACTCTGCGAAGCGGGCAAGCGGCTCGAGCGGTGTCTCGTCATAGGCGAGGCCAAGCGCCTTGTAGCGGGCGAATTCGGCCACCAGTCGGGCGGAGAAACCCGGCCAGTCCCGCGCCTGCCGCGACCAGCCGAGCTCAGCGATGATCGCTGCGCGCGGCCACAGCATGCGGTCGGCATAGTCGGTGGTGCGGACATGCTCGGTCCAGAGATTGCCCTGAACGCCGATGATGCGCGCATGCTCCGCCTGGGTCAGGCCGGCGGGAACAGGATCGAACGCGTAGAGCTGCTTCCAGTCAATCGCGTCAGTGCGGCCCGGCGGCTCATCGCCGGAATCGCTCTGGAAATGGTCGAGATAGAGGATCGGCGAGGGCGACAGGATCGCATCATGCCCCGATTTCGCCGCCATGGCCGCGCCCTCGACGCCGCGCCATGACATCACGGTCGCGTCGGCCGGGACCTGCCCTTCGAGGATTTCGTCCCAACCGATCAGTCGCCGGCCGTGCTTCGCCAGATAGGTACCGATCCGCGCAGTGAACCAGCCCTGCAGCGCAGCCTCGTCTTTCAGGCCACGCGCCTTGATCCGCGCCTGGGCGCGCGGGTCCGCCTTCCACTGATACTTCACCGCCTCGTCGCCACCGACATGGATATAGCTGCTCGGGAACAGCGCCATGACTTCGTCGAGCACATTTTCGAGGAAGGTGAAGGTCGCATCCTCGGTATTGAACAGGTTCGGCAGCACGCCCCAATCGGTGCTTGGAGCCGGTAGCGGCTGCGCTGTCGAACCGAGCTCGGGATAGGCGGCGACCGCTGCGGTGGCATGGCCGGGCATCTCGATCTCTGGCACGATCGTGATGTGGCGCTGCGCGGCGTAAGCGACGATCTCGCGGACGTCGGCCTTGGTGTAGAAGCCGCCATAGCGCACTGGCTTGCCGGTCTTCGGATCAAGCCCGGCGGCACCGGGCGGCTGGCGCCATGCGCCGATCGAGGTCAGGCGCGGATATTTGTCGATCTGCAGCCGCCAGGCCTGATCATCAGTCAGATGCCAGTGCAGGACATTGAGCTTCTCCATCGCCATGCGATCGATCAGCTGTTTCACATAGGCGGGCGGCTGGAAGTGACGCGCTGAATCGAGCATCACGCCGCGCCAGGTGAAAGCGGGCGCATCGTTGATCGTCAGCGCCTTGATACGGCCGTCATGCGCTGCGGCGATCAGCTGCCATAGCGTCGTCGCGCCGTAGAAGAGGCCGGTATCGGTCGCAGCGGAAACAGTCACGCCGCTTGGGGTGACACTCAGGCGATAGGCCTCGCCGCCCATAATCGAAGCGTCGTGCCGGAAGCGAATCTTGCCGCCCGCGGCCAGACGCAAGGTCGGGCCACCGCTTCTGGCGACGAGATCAGTCAGCCGCCGCGCCGCGGCGATGCTGCCGGCATCGGCCGCGGCGATCCCTGCGTCAGCAAACAAAAAGCTGCCCGCCTGCGGCGTCACGGCCGCAGGCAAGGGCAGCAGGGGCAGCTCGGGAGGAGCGGCGCATAGGGCCGCCGGCATGCAGGACACCATGACGGCGGCAAGGAGGAAACAGCGCATCGGGCGATCCTAAACGTTACAACCGATGCGCGACAGGCTCAGAAATGGACCTTGCCGCCGATCCAGAAAGTGCGGCCATTGTTATAATAGGCACGCGGGATCGAGGGATCGCCCACGAAATAATAGAGCTTCCGGTTGAGCAGGTTCTGCGCATCGGCGGTCAGCGCGAAATTCTTCGTGATGTTCAGCGTGAACGAGCCGTCGAGCGTGCCGAAATCATCCTGCCACATCGGTGTCGAGCGATCGATGCCAGACCGGAATTTCGACCGGAAGGTATAGGCAAGGCGTGTCGAGATCAGCTTGTTCTCATAGTAAGCGGTCACGTTGAAAGTATGCTTCGAATTGCCGTCGATCACCCCGCCGCCAGCTGCCTTGGCATCGGCATAGGTGTAGTTGGCGAGCATGCCGAAGCCGGCATAGATCGGCTGCTGCCAGTTGATCTCGACGCCCTTGTTGGTGCCGCCCTTGCCGTTGACCGGGCCAGTGATCAGGAAGTTGGCGCCGGCCGGGTGCTGCTGCGTGATCAGGAACTGGGTGAAGGTGGCGCTGGTGATGTAGGAGCTGATATCGAGATAGAAGAGATTGACCGACAGCAGCGACTGCTTGCCATAATACCATTCAGCCGCGACGTTGAACTGCCATGCACGGGTCGGATCGAGATACGGGTTGCCGCCGGCATTGCCGGTCAGCGCGAGATCGCTCACCGTGAACGCCCCCGCCAGCTGCGCATAACCCGGACGAGTCATTGTCCGTGCAACCGCGGCGCGGAACAGCAGATTGGGCTGGGCATTGAAGGTCAGGTTGGCGCTGGGCAGGAAATCCCAATAGCCGCGCTTGACGACGACGGTGCCGCAGGTTCCGCAGAACGGCGTGACGGCATTGGCGACGAGTGCGTTGGGCGAATATTGCAGCGTGTCGAGATTGGTATGTACCGCGCGAACACCGATATTGCCGCGCCAGTCACTGTCATTGCCGAGCTTGGCCATGGCATAGACCGCCTCGGTCTTCTCCTGCACTGAATAGCTCGCCTGCGGATAGAAGGCGAAGTGGCGGCCGCCATTGGTGGCGAGTTCGGTAAGCACCTTGCCTTCGTCGGCGACTGAATAAGGCGGCAGCCCACCGATGCCATTCGCATAATTACTCGGGGTCAGCTCGCCATTGAAGACGGTACCGAGGCCGACCGTGTTGCTGCCGGAATAGGCGCCGTTTCCGGCCCAGGAATAGGCGGTATAGTCGAGCGAGCGCTTGTGGTCGGTATAGCGGCCACCGACCTTGATCGACTTCAGGAAACCATTGCCCATGTCATATTCGGCATTGGCATGGACATAGGTTTCCTCATCCGGGGAGACGATGCGGCCGCCCCATGACCAGCTATAGTAATTGTTGAGATAGGCGGCCGATTTCGGATCGGTCGGCAGGCCGGGATATTTGACCGTCGCACCCTTGTCGGCCAGTGCGTAGTTCACGCCGGTATTCCAATAGGTTTCCCAAGCGAAGGTATCGGTCGTTGCGCCCATGCCCTTTGTATAGCCGGCCTCGGCCGATAGGGTCAGATGCTCGGACGGCTTCCATTTGGTGTCGAGGTTTATCACCCAGGTCGAGGAATAAGCCTGGCGGAAAATGTCGTCCTGAACCCGGCCCTGTACCGGCGAACCGTCAGCCGTCGTCGCGTTCCACGATGCCTGGGTGAGATAGCCGTTGGTCACCGTGTAATTGGCGAGCGCATAGGCATTCGTCCCCGGCGTCGAATTATTGCCGATCGTGCGCGCGATCCAAGCCATTGAGTTGCGGTTGACGTTGTTCGCATCCATCCGCGTGTAGATGCCGTTGAGGTTCACCTCGAAACTGTCGTCGGGCTTATATTGTGCGGCCAGCGTGCCGCCTTTGCGCACCCGCTGTTGGGTAAAATAGGCAGAGCCGATCAGATTGGGGGCGGCCACCGTCTTCCCCGAATTGGCGAAGTTGGTGTAGCTCGTATAGCCTAGGAATTCCTGTCCATCTCGGCGGAAGTCCCGCTTCTGATAGAAGCCGGCGACGAGGACACCGAACGTGTCGTCCTGGTTCTTCCAGCTGTACAGGCCCGAGACCTGCGGATTCCATTTGCCGGCGAGGTCATTGTAGTTCGCCTGGGCGGTCACGCTGAAGGTGTTCGCCTTGAGGTCGAGCGGCCTGCGGCTGTGCAGGTTGATCGTGCCGCCGATGCCGCCTTCGACAAGATCGGCCTGGGACGATTTGAACACCTCGAGCTGGCCAACGATTTCCGAGGGCAGCAGGCTGAAATCGAAGCTGCGGCCGCCAGAGGTCTGGTCGAGCACGAACCAGTCGCCGGTCGCGACCGAATGTCCGTCGAGCAGGGTGAGGTTGAGCGTCGGGTCAGTGCCGCGGATGGAGACCGACTGGTTCTCGCCGAAGCCGCCGGCATTGGCCGATCCGGTAACGACGTTGACGCCGGTCAGGCGGCCGAGCGAATCGGCCACGTTCTTGTCGGGGAACTTGCCGATATCTTCAGCGCTGATCACTTCGGAGATCATGTCGTTGTTGCGCTTTGCCTCGAGCGACCGCTGGATCGAGCCGCGGATACCGTTGACGACGATGTCGTCCTCGGCCGACTGCTCCTGACCAGCCGCGGGCGCCGCGGCGCTAGCGGACACTTCCTGTGCCTGCGCTGGAATAGCGATGGCGAGCGCGAGAGCACTTGCGGTTCCGGCCAAAATTGCCTTGTGAGCCTGGATCATGGTTATTTCCCCTTTTTTGGGCCTATCCAATGGAAAGACCAAAGCACGACCAAATAGGCCGCATGAGATACCGCTTTCTCGCGGTTTGCCCCATACCAAGCCTCTACCGCCCCATTACGCGCACCAATTCATAAATATGCAATACCAAAAATGATGCCAATTCCATTTTTTTCACTTTTGGTATTGAACTGGTACTAACGTTGGCTCTAAGGTCGGTCCAGGCCGGAAGGAAGAAGCATGTTCGTTGATCGCATCGGAACGCTGGACGGGACGGACACAGCGCCCCTCTATCTCCAGTTGCAGCGCGTCCTACGCAGCGCGATCGAGCGTCAGGTTCTGGCGCCCGACGAAGCGCTGCCGGCTGAGCGCGATCTCGCCGACGCCTATAAGGTTTCGCGTGTCACCGTTCGCAAGGCGCTTGACGGCCTGGTCGATGCGCGGCTGCTGACCCGGCGGCCGGGTGCGGGCACTTTCGTCGCGGCGCGGGTCGAGAAGAATTTCGCGACCATCTCCTCCTTCACTGAAGACATGATCTCGCGCGGCCGCCAGCCGCATAGCGAATGGCTGACGCGCACCGAGGGCACGGTCACGCCAGAGGAAGCGATGGCGTTCGGGCTCAGCCCTGGCAGTCCGGTGTTCCGCTTCACGCGCATCCGCTATGCCGACGGGCAATCGATGGCGCTGGAGCATGCGACCATCCCCGCGCAATCGCTGGGGTCGCTCGAGGCGGTTACCGATTCGCTCTATGCGGCGCTCGGAGCGGATCGGCCGGTGCGCGTGCTCCAACGGCTGCGTGCTGTGCTGTTCACCCCCGAACAGGCCGGATTGCTCGGGATCGAAGCTGGTTCAGCGGGGTTGGAGATCGAACGGCGCGGCTTTACGCAGGACGGGCGTACCGTCGAGGTCACCAAATCCTATTATCGCGGCGACGCCTATGATTTCGTCGCCGAGCTGAGCGTCTCACCCCTCTAAGCCAATTTTCGGAGTTGCTGGTTTGCCTGTTGTGCCGCCCCTTCTTGTGCCCAGTGCCGAAGAGACCCTGATGTTCAGCGAGGCAGTTGATGCCGGCCGCGTGGTGCGCGCCCAGCGCGCGCGCATCGGCAGCGCATCGATCGCGCTGGGCCAGGCGCTGCGGCAGACGCCCCCTCGCGCGGTCGTCACGCTGGCGCGGGGAAGCTCGGACAATGCAGGCACCATCGCGCGCTATCTGGTCGAGACGCATCTGCGCCTGCTGACCAGCTCGGCCGCACCATCGGTGACCTCGGTCTATGATGCCGCCCCGGCGCTGGCGGGTACGTTGCTGCTCGCCATCTCGCAGTCCGGCCGGAGCCCCGATCTGCTGGCATCGGCAGAGGCGGCGAAGGCCGGCGGCGCGCGCCTCGTCGCACTGGTCAATGACGAGGCCTCGCCACTGGCTGCCGCCGCCGATGTCGTGCTGCCGCTGTGCGCTGGCCCGGAGCTGAGCGTCGCCGCGACCAAGTCGTTCGTCGCGAGCGTGGCGGCCATGCTGCACCTGATCGCCGACTGGAGCGAAGACGTCGAACTGGCCGCCGCACTCGATACATTGCCCGACCTGCTCGACCAGGCCTGGGCGCTCGACTGGTCGCCTGCGCTTCCCGCGCTGGAGACGGCGACAAACCTGTATATTGTCGCGCGCGGCCATGCGCTCGGCGCGGCACAGGAGATGGCGCTGAAGATCAAGGAAACCTGCGGCTTTCATGCCGAGGCATTCAGCGCGGCCGAGGTTCGTCACGGGCCGATGGCGCTGGTCGGCCAGGGTTTTCCCGTGTTGCTGCTCGGGCAGGACGACGAGAGTCTGCCCAGCGTGAAGGCGCTTGCGGCCGAATTCGCGGGGCGCGGCGCTGCGCTGATGAGCGCTGGAGTCGATGCGTCGGGCATCCGCTTGCCGGTCCTTACGGCGCATCCGGCGCTGCAGCCGTTGCTCCAGGTCCAGAGCTTCTACCGCCTCGCCAATGCGCTGGCGGTCGCACGCGGTCGTGATCCCGATCGGCCCCCGCATCTCGCCAAAGTCACCGAGACGGTATGACGAGGACGGCATTGATCAACGCGCGGGTGCTTCTGCCCGCCGGCTTTCGCGACGATGTGTGCGTCGTGGTCGAGGGCAGCGACATTGTCGCCGTCTCATCAGCCGCGCCGGACGATGCGGAGGTCGTCGATCTCGGCGGCGCCACGCTGGTTCCGGGCTTTATCGACAGCCAGGTCAATGGCGGTGGCGGCCGGCTGTTCAACGATGACCCAAGCGTCGAGACGATCGCGGCGATCGCGGCGGCGCATCGCACCTTCGGCACGACCGGGCTGCTGCCGACGCTGATCAGCGACGATCTGGCGGTGGTCGAGCGGGGTATCGCCGCAGTCGATGCCGCGATCGAGCGAGGCGTGCCCGGCATCCTGGGCATTCATATTGAGGGCCCGTTCCTCAGCCCGGCGCGCCGCGGCATCCATGCCGAATCGAAGCTGCTGCGACTCGATGATGGCATGATCGATCTGCTCGCATCGGGGCGTCGTGGCCGAACCTTGCTGACGCTTGCTCCCGAATGCGTGACGCCCACGCAGATTTCCCGATTGGCGGCGGCAGGCGTGATCGTTTCCGCCGGCCATTCCGATGCCCGATACGAGACCGTCCGGACCGCGATCGAGCATGGGCTGACCGGCTTCACCCATTTGTTCAATGCCATGTCGCAGCTCGCCAACCGGGCGCCCGGCATGGTCGGCGCGGCGCTCGAGGATGATTCGACTTTTGCCGGCATCATCGCCGACGGGCATCATCTTCACTCAGCCACGCTGCGGGTTGCCGTGCGCGCCAAGGGCGTGGGCAGATTGATGCTGGTGACTGATGCAATGCCGAGCGTCGGTTCGGACCTGCCGAGCTTCCCGCTCCAGGGGCGCGAGATACGGCGTGATGGCGATACACTGCACGGCGATGACGGCGTGCTCGCGGGATCGACCCTGACCATGGACCGCGCGGTGCGGATGATGATGGAGCAGGGACGCGTTTCGCTACAGGCGGCGGTGACGATGGCATCGGCGACCCCGGCGGCCTTTCTCGGCATTGGCGACCGGACCGGGGCGATCGTTCCTGGGCTCCGGGCTGACCTTGTCGTTCTGGACGGAGCGCTCGAGGTACGGGAAAGCTGGATCGCGGGTCAGCGCGCCATCATCTGACCCAATTGCCTGCGCAGCCTGGTCTTGGTGTCGGCACCGAGATCACCGCGAATTCCGCGATGATTTGGGGCGAGATGCGCGGCTGATTCCCCGTCGAACACGAAATGCTCGAACATTGCACGCCAAGCGGCACGCTGCTCTTCGGGCAGGCCTGAAAAGGCGAGCAGGGCGTGCACCATCACGTCCATCGGCGCGAGGCCGGGTTGCGGGGGCGGTGCCGCGTCCCACCAATAATTGACGAGGATGCTGATCGGATCCAGCGACCGCACATGATGCCACCACATGTGCGGGATGTAGAGCGCATCGCCCGGATTCAACTCGGCAACCAGTGCCCTGGCCATCGCCTCGGCGGCGCGCGGGAAGCGACTCAGATCGGGCGCATCGGGATCGAACAGGCTCACCGGCGTTCCCGCTGGGGTGAACTCGAACGGGCCGATATAGAGATTCGCTGCCTGATCGGGCGGGAAGAGCGTGAACCGCCGCCGGCCGGCGACAGCTACCGCGATGTTGCTCGACATGTCGTGATGGGTGGCGACGCGGATGCGGTTGCCGATCCAGATCCGTGGCTGGATTGCGGGATCGAGCATGTCCAGCCGGTTCGCCTCCGCGAATCCGGGAAACGCATCGCCAACGCCCACAGCCTGCGCCGCGATCGCCGGTGATGCCGCGCTCGATGCAGCCGCGCGCAAACGGTCGACGATGCTGGCAAACGTCGCCGATTCGCGTGTGAAGTTGAGCTTGCTCAGGTCTTCACCGTAGAAAAGTCGTCCCTCGATTTCAGGTGAGCCGATCGCGACGCTCATAGGGGCGCCGCTGTCGAACCCCTGGAGATAGAGCGCGGGATCGGCGGCGCGCACCACCGGCCAGTGCGCCGCGAGACCGCGCAGGACGAGCGGGCGCCGTGCCTCAAGAAGGTCGGCGACGCTGGGCGCCGGGCTGGTCGCTGAATGATCGTCGACATGTGTCGGAGGCATGGATTCACGTCACCTTTGTAGCGCTGCCAGCGACACATTGCCGCACCGCGAAGGCCCTGCAAAGCCGGAAGCGCCGACGGAGTTCGGTTCTAAATGGTTGTAACCCTTCTTATCCTTGCCCTTCTCCCCATGCTATTCGCCGCCAGCGTTGATCGCGATCGCACAAGGCGGGAGAAGCGAATGCGGCGGCCGTTCATCCACATCAATTTCGCCACGGAGGACCTGCAGAGCGTCCGCGAGGCGCAGGGCATTTCCGGCAATATCTCCTGCCGCGCCGACTGGCACCGGGTTCATGTGCTGCGCGAACGCTATGATGCGATCGCGGTGGGCGGGAAGACCTGGAACCTCGATCGACCCCGACTCACGGTTCGCCCCGAAAAGCTCGGCCGCACGCCGCGCCGCCAGCCGAGCCGKGTGATCTTCGCCGGTTCGCAGCCCTGCGCCGTGTCGCAGCCCGGCGCGCCCGCCTTCGTCATCAGCTCGCACGACGATGTCGATCCATGCGCGGTCGCGCTGGCGATGACCGGCCATGACCTGCACGGCCCGCTGGAATCGCTCTATGATCACGGCATCGAGAGCCTGTTGGTCGAGGGCGGCCCGACGCTGCTCCGGTCCTTTTTCAGCCAAGGTTTCGCCGATCTGGTGACCATCTTCGTGCGCGCGGGCACCGCCGAAGGTGCCGATCGCGGTGCCCGTGACAGTCTGGGTGGACTGCCTGTTGGTTTTCGCGCAAGCGCGTTCGGCGAGGGCTTTCTGCTTGAATCGGGCATGGCCAGCGCGGTGCTCGAAGCGGCGGCAGCGCCGTGAGTAAAGGCCAACCCGTCCGATTCGTCATCTTCGCGGCGCCGCGGACCGGCAGCAATCTGCTGTGCAGCCTTTTGAACGCCCATCCTGATATCCTGTGTCACCACGGCCTGTTCAATCCCGGTGGCGTGCATTGGGCGCGGGACCGGCGTGGCAGCGGCGATGTTGCCGAGCGGGACCGCGACCCTGTGGCATTTCTCGATACTCTCTGGTCCTCTGGCGGCGACGCCCGGGCAGTCGGTTTCAAGATGAACCGGGATGAGAGTGTCGCGGCAGCCAATGCCCTGCTGCGCGATCCGGGCGTGCTCAAGATCCTGCTGAAGCGCCGCAATCGCGTGCGGACCTATGTCTCCGAGGAGATTGCCCGTCGCACTGGCGTTTGGGAGACGTATGACGAGCGGGCGGAGGCGGAAATTCCGGCGCTGCGTGTCGAGGCGGGGGATCTGATTCGGCATAGCGATCTCAATGCCGCTTATTACGCGGCGCTTGAATCAAGTCTCCAGGCGACGAGACAGACCTGGTTCGAAACCGACTATGAGGCGCTGGCTGACCGGGGCGAGATGGCGCGAATTCTCGCCTTTCTCGGCGTCGAGGCCAGCTCGGCCCTGCCTGCGGCCAGCTACAAGCGCGGCCCGGCCGATCTCGGTGCGGTGGTGGCGAATTTCGACGAGCTCGCCGGCACCCTCGAAGGAACCGCGCTGCTGGATGATCTCTATCGCGCCGACGCGCCCGAACTCCAGTGCCATAGTTTCACGCCTGAGGAGCAGTGCTGATGCTCAACGCCGACATCGCCCCGATCGCAGTCGACAGCTTCACCCGCCATCGCGGACCGGTGACCTCGGTCGCCGCCATTCCCGGCCGCGCCGCCGCTATTGCCGTTGCCTATGACGGCGCGGTCTCGTTGTTCGACCTCAATGCCGGCACCGTCGAGTTGCTCGGCTATCACCGCCATCTCGCCAATCATGTGACAGTCAGCGACGATGGCCATTGGGCTGCCTCCTCCTCCTCCGATTACGACGTGCATATCTGGGACCTGCGCGAACGAGCCCTGGCGCTCGTCCTGCGCGGGCATAGCGACGATGTCGAAGGCTTCGCCTTTGTCGACGAGCAGACGGGAGTGTCCGCCTCACGAGACAGGCGGATCATCGTCTGGGATCTCGTCACCGGCGCGATCCGGCGGACGATCGAGGGGCATGAAAAGGACGTGCTGTCCGTCGCCTGCCGCGACGGGCTGATCTATTCGTCGGGCGACGACATGACGCTCAGGCAATGGGAGCTCGCGACCGGCAGGCTGCTGCGCACCTGGGGCCCGTTCGAGACCGAGACCGACACCTGCGCGATCGACCTGCTCAACCATCGGGTGGTGCTTGGCTGCGACGACGGCGTCATCCGCATCTTCGACAATCGCGACGGGCGCTCGCTCGCCGCGATCGAGGCGCATGGCTCCGGGATCAAGAAGGTCGCGGTCTCGCCGGTCAATGGCGACATATTGTCCTGCGCCTATGACCAGCGGATCACGATCTGGGATGCGCAGAGCTTTGCCCCCAGGGTCGACCTGGAGAATCACGCGGCGAAATGGGAGCGGTCGTTCGGCTGGACCCCCGATGGCTCGGCGATCCTGGCCGGGACCTTTGACGGCACCGTGGTGCAATGGGATGCGGCGTCGGGCCGGATCGTCCGCGAGATCGGCGGGGCGGCGGGAGATCAGGGCAATGCCTGTTTCAACGAGGCAGCCGCCGCGCCGGACGGCAGCGTCGCGCTGGTCGCCGATGACGGGATGGTGCGGATGATCCGGCTGACGGAGCGGGAGGCTTTGCTCACCGCACGTATCGCGCCGCCGGGCGGGCGGCGGCTGATGAACGCGGTGACCCGCGATCCGGCGTCGGGCCGGGTCATCGCCGGGACGCATGATCACAAGCTGCATATCTTCGCCGGTGCCGGTCTTGAGAGCGTGGCCGAGGTGGCGCTTGGCCAGGGGCCGATCAATTCGATCCGGGTCGCCAGTTGCGCCGGCCATGAAGGCGCGTTGTTCGCTGCCTGTTACAGCGGCGCGATCGTTCGCGTCTCGCCGGACGGAGGCGAGGTGTTGGCCCATCCCCTCCACGACGGCGCAGTGAAGGCGCTCCGCCTGCATCCGAGCGAGCCGCTTGGCGTGAGTTGCAGCGCCGATGGCGGGCTGCTCTCCTGGACTTTGGACGGGGATATCCTGCACCGCTTCCCGGGCCACACCGCGATTGTCGATGATGTCGATATCTCCCCCGCCGGCGATCAGATCGCCAGCGCCTCGCGCGATTTCACGCTGAACGTCTGTCAGGTTGCGGATGGGCGCCTGACCCATTCGATCGAGCTCGGCCGCCGCTCCCCCAAATCGCTCTGCTTCTGGGATGCCGACACGGTGATCGTCGGCGATTATTGGGGGGCGCTGCTCAAGGCGGACCTTCGCACCGGCAAGATCGCGCGCCGGACGATTGCCGCAAATGGCATCTCCTCATTGGCGCGATGCGGTGAGGATCTGGTCGCCTCGTCGTACGATGGCGGCGTCTATCTCGTTTCGGTCACTGACCTTGCGGTTCGTAATGTCTATCGGGCAATGACGCAGCGAGTGGACAATAGTTTAGCCCCGTTCTGACTGTTGTTTATGGCTGGAATTCTTGTCGACTCCCGGCCTTGGCTGTATTCTTCGCGCAGACCATAAAAGGGGATGCAAAATGACGCCAAGTAAATGGCTGCCATCGCTGTGCGCTGTCTTGTTGGTTACTGCCATATCAACCGGCGACTCGGTGAGATCGCAGACCCCCGTCGGACCAGCACCCCTGTGCACCGTCAGCAGTGCCGAATTCAACAGCTGGAAGGCACCCGGAAAAGCGGGCGGCTTCGTGCCGCCGAACAGCGCGACTTTCGATCCGTCGACGCCCTGCGCCTTTTACAAATGGTCGTCGCAGATGTTTCTCTGGCTGACGACCCGCGACGCGACCGGCGAGCTGAAGATGTTCTCGCCTGCCTTCGACACTGCGGTCGAAGACGAGGACACCAGCGCCTTCCAGTTGGTCCGCAACACCGCGGGGCTCGCTGCCGGCCAGAAAACGCGGGCGAAGTTCCGCGTGCGCGTCAACAAGCCCGAGGTCCTCAAGCTCAAATCAGCCAATGGTGACCCCGGAGATACCGGATCGACCGGACAGGCCGGCGGCGGCGTGCTGATCGTCAACGGGAAATCCATTCCAGTGCCCGGCAAGACCGGGCTCGCGACCTACCCGGTCGTCTATTATGCGATCGAGGAGAGTGACGTGTTCTCGGCGCTCGCGGCCGATTGGCGCAAGGTGCCTTATTATCTTGCCGGCCCCAACAAGACCAATTTTCCGATCACGCTCGACCAGGCGAAGCAGATCCAGGCGGCTGCCGGCAAGCCCCTCCCCAACCTTGCCCAGCTCGCGGTCGAGGTGAAGACCGCGTGGGTCGACACCGCCTATCTGACGCGTGCCCAGGCGGGGAGCCTGATCAAGATCACCTCGGACGTGCCCGCCTTCTCGCAGTCCCTCAACAGCAAGGGTCAGTTGCAGCTGACCTGGGACGGCAAGACCATGGTCACGCGCACGCTGGCGATGGTCGGGATGCATGTCGTGGGCTCGGTCAACTTCCATCCCGAAATGGTCTGGGCGACGTTCGAATCGAACCTCAACGCCCCGGACGCGACCTATTCCTATCTCAACCAGAATTACGATCCGGCCACCAAGACCTGCAAGTCCGGCACCTGCCTGAACACCGTCAGCTTTAGCGTCTCGAGCAGCACGCCCACGATCTTCTACAACGGACCCGCAGGCGCGCCCGCGCCGTCCGACGTGGTCGTCCAGACGGCGACGTCCAGCGCCAGCAACACGGCCATCACCTCGAGCTCAGCAGCCCTGGTGGCGACCAATGTCGCCCGCCTCAATCCGTGGGGCAGCCAGCAACCGGCAACGCCAACGCTGACCGATCCGGTGATCCTCAACAACACCTTGCTGGTCTCGCTGATGAAGTCGCTGCAGCCGAAGCTCGCCGCATCGGGCGGCAGCGGCCCGACACTCGCCAATTACTTCCTGGGCGGGGCGATCTGGAGCAACCGCATCATTCCGCCGCAGCCGGGCAATGTCGAGATCGGATCGCTGTTCGTGGCGAACACGACGATGGAGA
Source organism: Sphingomonas sp. P3_C5 (assembly GCF_056402635.1). Lineage (NCBI taxonomy): Bacteria > Pseudomonadati > Pseudomonadota > Alphaproteobacteria > Sphingomonadales > Sphingomonadaceae > Sphingomonas > Sphingomonas sp. P3_C5. Next base: position 1,035,285 of record NZ_JBFUHA010000001.1, on the reverse strand, counting down.
CCTTCCAGCAGGTGCGGCCAGGCAACCCGGATCCGGAGGCCACGGCGAGCAACTGCTTCAGCTGCCACGGCCAGTTCAATGACGACGCTGGCAAGCCAAAGCCGGGGACAAGCATCAGCCATGTCTTCCCGAGCGTTGTGGAGACCAACTGAACCAGAGCGGGCTGTGCTTCGATGGAAACCCAGCCCGCTCAAGAGTCTTTGTGGTCGCGTGCTTGTTTGCGAATATTCCACCTATTCGCAGCACGCTCCGGGGGCTCTCCCGTCCCGCCCCGCGATCAGAACCGGATTGCCTGGCGGTGGAAGGCGCGGGCCATCAGCGGATCGCCGCCATGCGCGAAATAGCGGTCGCGATAGTCGCGCGCGGTGATGGCGTTGACGCTGCTGTTGCTGTGATCCGAGCCGTAGAGGAAGATGTCCGGCGCCTTGTCGGCGAGGCGGGTGATCCAGTCCTCATAGATGCTGCGCTTCTCCGCGAGACTGTAATGAGTCGCGCTGAAGATGGTGCTAAAGGCATTGCTCCACCAGATGACCGAGCCGGGCTGATTCTCGATCCGCGCCAGCAGCGCGCCGGGTTCCAGGATGCTGCAGAGGAGATAGTCGTGCCGCAGCGCACGGAAGCGCTGCCAATGGCTTTCGAACAGCTCAGCGCCGCCCCAACGCGCCAGCTCCGCTGCCCATAAGCGCTCCAGCTCATGCCGGTCCATATTGTCCGGCGATGCGCCGGGCCAGAGATAATAATGGGCGCCATTCTGCCGTTCGAACAAGGCGCGCAGGTAACCGGGATAGTCGCGGCCATCCCATTCGCTGTCGAGACGGCGCCTGAAATCCAGCGCCTGATGGCTGTAATCGAAGAAGACGATTTGGCTGTCCGCATCGATGCCGTGCGTGGCGAGGATGCGGTTCGGTTTCAGGCCGGCGGCGACGCAGTAAAGGGTGGAGACGGGCGATGTGAACCCGGGTGGCGGCTCGGCGACATCGTCATAGGATTCATAGTTGAGCACGAAGACGCCGCGCCCGGCCTTTTCGCTCATGTCGTCGAGGAAGCCGAGGAACTCCGTCGCGCCGCCGAGATCGGGTTGCAGGTCGAGCAAATGGCCTTCGAGATCGGGGCCGAACGGCACCGGTGCCGCCGCGTCAAAAGTCGGTTTGCCACGTTCGGCCCATGCACTCAGATCGACCAGCAGGCAGCGATCGGGATCGCCGGCGAAGACGAAGTGGCGGCCTGCGACCCATTGCTCCAGCGCATCGAAGAAGTTGCGGGCTTTCCCCCCATTGGGGCCGGCATGTTCGGCGACGACATGGCCATAGCCCTGGACGAGACAGTAGCGGCTTCCCGTCGTTCTGGCTCGGGCGAGGATGCGGCCGAGATCATGATCCTCGAGAATGTCGCCGGAATAATGCCAGCGCAGCCAGGACACGGTGAGGTCCCTTGCCCTGCCCTCGGGCGCGGCGGCAATCGCGGCTTCCGGAGGCCCCAGCAATCCGCAGATCAGGTCGCGCACATGTTTCTCCCTCGATGACGGGCCGGACTCTATCCGCTGTCGCCGTGGAGGAGCAGAGTTGATGCCGCCATTTTGACCGGTAAACCGGCTTGACCGCAGCGCTCGCCGCAGCGCGTATGGCGGTGATGGGCGCCAGACTCCTCCTGCTGCAGGATGCCGTGTATTTCCCGTCTTATGGCGGCGGCAACAAGGCCAATCGCCTGCTGCTGACCGCGCTGGCGGCGCGTGGTTTCGAATGCCATGCGGTGTCGCGCATGCCCGGCGAGCGCCGTATCCTGGCCGACCGGTTCAGCGCGCCGGCGCTCGAGGCGCGGGGCATTGCCGTCGAGACAAACCCGCATGGCATGTCCTATCGCCACCACGGCGTACGGGTTGAGGCGCTCGATCTCGCCGCGACCGGTGCGGCGGCGCGGATCGAGGCGGTGATCCGCGCGGTGCGAGCCGACTGGATCCTCGTCTCCGACGATCGCCCGGCCATGCTGCTCGATATCGCACTGCGCCATGCGCCGGACCGGGTGGTGGCGCTGGTCCACACCCATTTCCATCTGCCGTTCGGCCCCGAGGCGGAGAGGTGTGATCCCGACCAGCGCGCGAGGCTGGCGCAGGTTCGAGGGATCGTCGCGGTGAGCGACTATAGCCGCGCGTACATCCGGGACTATGGCGGGCTGGAGTCCAGGGTCCTCCATTTCCCGGTGTTCGGCGATGGGCCTTTCGAACCGGTAGCTCGCCCGGATGCCGGCTATGTCATGATGATCAACCCCTGCCTCGTCAAAGGCCTGCCGATCTTCCTCGAACTCGCCGCGCTCTTCCCTGAGACGCGCTTCGCCGCCGTGCCGACCTGGGGCGGCGACGAGGCGGTGCTGCGCGATCTGGCCCTGCTGCCGAATATGACGGTGCTGCAGCCGGCCGACGATGTCGACACCGTACTTCGCGAGGCGCGCGTGCTGCTCGCCCCGTCGCTGGTGCCGGAGACGTTCGGCTATGTCGCGATCGATGCCATGTTGCGTGGCATTCCGGTTCTTGCCGGCAATCTCGGCGGCCAGCCCGAAGCCAAGCTTGGCGTGGATTTCATCCTGCCGGTCGCGCCCGCCCTCAAGACGGAGACGGGCCATGTCGCGCCGCCTCAGGATATCGGTCCCTGGCAGTCCGCGCTCGGTACCCTGTTGTCGGATGACGACGCCTATCGGCGCTGTGCGCTCGCCTCCCGCGAGGCGGCATTGCGCTTCCTGCCCGAGACCGATGCCGGGCATTTCGTGGCGTATCTGGAATCGCTTCAGATCACAGCGGGATAAATCGCATTGACCGCAGACCGGTCGGGATTGCGCTTACCCCGCGACTCCTTCAGATTCGCGAGATGGGCCAACCAGCAAAGCCAGCACGAACCCTTTTCGGCCCCTTGCTGGCCGCGGCGATCCTGATCGCGGTCTTCGGCACGATCGCGATGTTCGCACTGGGAGATGTGTGAGATTGCATCTACCGCCACGCGCAGCCAATCTGCACGCGGGACACGCCTCTGTGATGAAGGGGTGGCAGAAGGTCATTCTGATCTCAGGGATGATCCTCGTGATTGCTGTCGTGACGCTGCCTCTCTGGGGAATGGCTCCAGCGGTCTTTCTTGATTCCGAGCGAACGGTGATCTCGCGCGCGGTCTCGCCAGACGGGAAGCGTACTGCGCAGGTCGAACGAATAGTCGTCGGCGGCGTACCCACGATCGTGGTAATGGTCAGACCCGCGTGGATGCCCAACTGGTATCTGGCTGGTTGCGCAGCGGCTTCACACTATCAGGATGCGGCCGCGCGCATCCATTGGACATCGAACAGCGCGATAAACATCCGACACACGGATAGTCGGCTTTTCTGGGACACCAATTCAGCCCCTTTTCACAACGATCCCTGCGAAAACCTGTCGGTCACTTTTGAACCAGCCCGTAATCCGTAGAGCCGCAGCCCCCATCTCAGTCGATTTATGAGGTCTCGGTCCGGGGCGCCCGACCGCAGTTTTACCCTGTTCCTGACGAATAACAGGGAAAGAACAGGGAAGATTTTATTTTCTGGCCCGATTTTGGCTCTTTTGTTGGATTTTTTCGGCAAATTCAGCGTGGCTATTCAATGGCTTGAAACCTGCTCTCCCTGTTAATTCCATAACAGGGAGGAGGTTGGAAATAACAGGGAGCGCTGTTGGAAATAACAGGGTGGAGTGGGCCCGTAACAGGGAAGGAACAGCGACCGAGAAGCGCTGTAGTTTCGACCGTCATGTGAAAGAGCGAGGCTGGGATCTGCATCCCGTCCGGCTCGCACCATGCGACGATTCGGGTCGCGGTTGAATCAACGCCCCGTCTCGTGCAGCTCGGCCTCGAGTTCGCTGCCCCGCAATTGCTCGCTGAGTGCATCGAAATTGACGATCGTCTCGTGTAGCGCGACGGGGGTGAGTTTCAGGGTCTGGCCTTCGGGCAGGGCCGGCCGGCCCTCAATGCCGAGAAGGTCGAGCGCCGGGTCGAGCCCATTCGGTGAGAACAAATCCTCATACCAGAGCTCCGCACAACCCTGGCCTGATCCGCGAAGGGCAGATTCGGTCTCACGGTAAAAGCGCTGATGGAGCGCGACATTCTCCAGCAGTTCGTCGCGGTCGACATGAATTTTCGGGCGCGGCGCTGGGACGCCGTGATCGTCATAGACAACCCATTCCCCCGTCTGCCGCGCCAGCAGCAGCGACACGAAGCTTTTGACCCGGTTGCGACGCTTGAGGATGATCTTGCGGACCTGCGCATCGGGCAGCACCGCACGATAAGCGGGCTCATGCTGCCAGAGGCACATCTTGAAGCCGACCGCGCGGCGATCGAGACTGGTCCGCCACACACGCTCGAGGAACTCCACCGGATCGCTCTCCCGCTCCTCCATGCTGCCGAGGCGGAAATCGCTGCCCTGAAGATGCCGCGCGACGCCGACGACATGCGGGTTGAAGATCTCGTGGTGACACAGGATTTCGGGATGCGAATTCAGCACGGTGCAGAGAAAATTGCTGCCGGTTCTGGTTGCATTGAGGATGACGAATCGCACCACATTGGGGAGGTCTCCCACCGTCCGCTCCATTGAAGGTTTCACCGCCACGAATTAATCCTGTTGAGCAACATATGTAACTGCGCCGTCCGTCAACGGGGAAAGGAACCGGATCTCCTCATGACGACCGACGAACGCTATGCGGCGGCTGATGTGTGGGACACCAAGCACCGCGCGATCCTTGCCGTGGGGGATCTCGATCGGTCGAGCATCTGGCTCGAACCCTTTCTGCCGCTGCTGGAGAGTCACGAGGTCGGCACTGTGCTCGATCTCGGTTGCGGCACCGGATATGACGCGCTCGCCCTGGCGCGGCGTAGATACCAGGTCGAGGGGGTGGACTATGCGCAGGTCGCGATCGACGAGGCGATCCGACTGGCGGAGACCGAGGGGCTGACGGTTGATTTCCGGCAGGGCGATATCGGGCTGCCTTTATCTTACGCAGACGGCGCATTCGACGCGGTGATCAGCAACCTGGTGCTGCACAGCTTCGCCGATGCGGCGCTGCGACGCATTGTCGGCGAAGTCGATCGCTGCCTCCGGCCGGGCGGGCTTTTCCTGTTTCACGCAAATGCGATGGAGGATCTCGCACAACGGCTTTCAGTCCAGCCGCCGGAGCGACAATTGGGGCCGAGATCCTTTGTACTGGCGGGTGGCCAGACGATGCACTTCTTCAGCCGCGACTATTGCGAGACCCTGCTCGCCGATTGGGTGCCGCTCGTGCTGGAGCCGGCGACGAGCTTCGATGCCGGCGGCAACGCGATCAAGACTGTATGGCGCTGCGCCGTCCAGAAAAGGCCCTGACCTCGCCCGTGACTGGTCGCATCGTCGCCGTGGTCGATCCCTATGATGCCGGCGCGATGCTGGCGCCGGCCTTTGCCGAGTTGGGCGTCGCTGCGGTGATGGTGGGGAGCACGCCAGGGATCGCGCCGGGAGAAGGCGCCCTGTTCGATCCCGCGACCTTCCGGCATGTGCTGCCGTGGTACCACGATATCGCGGAGACCGTCGCGACGCTGCGCGATCTCGGCGTCGAGCAGGTGATTGCCGGCTCGGAGCGCGGGGTGGAGCTGGCCGATCAACTGGGTGCGGCGTTGGCGCTGCCGGGCAATGACACCCGGCTCAGCGCGGCGCGGCGCGACAAGGCTCGCATGATCGAGGAAGTGGGCCGGCACGGCATAAGGGTGCCGCGGCAGATCGAATCCGCCAGCCTGGACGAGATCCTGAGCTGGATCGATGCGGGCGGCCATTGGCCCGCCGTGCTCAAGCCGCGCCGGGCCAAGGGATCGGACGGCGTGCGGCTGTGCGCTTCAGCGGAAGAGGTAACGCGCGCTTTCCACGCCATTCATGATCAACCAGACCGGCTCGGCTTTCACAACGAGACTGTGCTGGCGCAGGAATTCCTGGTCGGCCGCGAATATGTCATCGACACCGTCAGCCATGAGGGCCGCCACCGGCTTGCGGCGCTCTGGGGTTATGGCAAGCCGGCGCCGGGCTTCGACTCGATCGGGCTGTTGTCGACCAAGACATTGCTGCCGCCGCAGGGCCCGCTCGCAGACACGCTGTTCGCCTTCGCCGTGCGGGTGCTGGATGCGCTGGAGATCCGGTATGGCGCCGGGCATATCGAGGCGATCGTCGATGACGACGGGCCGGTTCTGGTCGAGATCGGCGCGCGGCTGCACGGCGGGCCGCCGGCGCATCTGATGGCCAGGGCGACGACGGGGACAAGCCAACTCGACCTGCTGGTGCAGTCCTGTGTCGATCCTGCTGCATTTCTGAAGGACGTTGGCGATCGCTACGTCATGAGCGGTGGTGCAGTGATGGCACTGCTGCGGGATATGGATTTAAGGGGCGAGATCGAGACGCTGCCTTCGGCGCGGATTGTCTGGAATGAACAAAATGGGCCCAACCCGCCAGCCGTCGCGGGGCTCGCCACCCTGATCCATCCGGACCCGGAGGTCGTCGCAGCCGACCTGGAAATCGTGACCGGCGGCATTGCCTGCGAGACCCTCGAACGCCGTGACGCGATCGAAGCCTTGGTGCCGGAGTGGCGCGCGCTGCTCGAGCGCTCGCGCTGCAATCGCGCCTTCAGCGGGCCGACCTGGTATCTGGCTGCACTCGAGGCGTGGCCCGACCAGGCGCCGCGGGTGATCGTCGCGCGCCGGGCCGGGCGGATTGCCGGAATCTTCCCGCTGGTCTGGCAGCCGGAGGACGAGACAGCGCGCTTCGCCACGCGGCTGAGCGATTATAACGATCTGATCGTGGCGGACGGCGATATGGCTGCGGCGCGGCGGCTGATGATCTTCGCGCGGCGGCACTTTCCAAACCTCGAACTCAACTGCATCCGCATGGATTCGAACTGCGCGCTCGCCGGAGTGGAGGCGCCGGTGCTGGTCGAGAAGAAATTCATCTGCCCGATTGCCGACCTTTCCGGCGGCTATGAGGGCTGGTTTACCTCGCGCAGCCCCGGCTTCCAGCGTGAGCTGGCGCTGGTCCTGCGGCGCGCTGCGCGGAACGGAATCACTGCCCGCCGGCTCGGCCCCGAGCGCGATGCGGGCGTTGATCCGGCCGGTTTCTTTATCGAGATGCAGCGTGCGCGCTTCGGCGAGCGCAGCCTGTTCCTCCGCGACCCGGCGGCGCAGGCCTTTGTGGCCACCGCGCTTGCCACGCTGTGGCGTGAAGGCAGCGCGCCGCTGTTCGGCCTTTGGGCGGGAGAGCGGCTGATCGGGTTGAACATCTGCATGTTGGGGGCGAACAGCCTCGGCAACTGGAATGCGGGATTTATCGCCGACTTTGCCACCTTCTCACCCGGTATGCTGATGGCGAATGCGGCCGTGCGCGAAGCCTGTGCGCTGGGTCTGGCCGAGTTCGACTATCTACGCGGTATCGAAACCTACAAGTTGCGGTGGTGCGCGGGCCAACGCGAGATCGGACGGTTGGTATGACCGAAATACCCCTGCGCTCCGATCCCTGGTCGATCGGGCTTTATACCGGTCCCGATCCGCTGCATCTCGGCCCGCTACCGGGTGTCGCCAATCCGGTCTTGACGCGCGAACAGGTAAGCGATGTACCGGCCGACTTCGTCGCCGACCCGTTCCTGTTGCGGCGTGACGGCGCATGGCATCTCTTCTTCGAGATCCTGAACCATGAGCGGAGGACGGGCGAGATCGGCTGGGCTAGCAGCCCGGATGCGGTGACCTGGTCCTATGGCGGGGTCGTGCTCAGCGAGACCTTCCATCTCTCCTACCCTTGCGTGTTCGAGCATGAGGGGGAGGCCTATATGGTGCCCGAGACGCTGGGCGCCGATGCTGTCCGCCTCTACCGCGCCGACCCCTTCCCGACGCACTGGGTGCCGATTGCCGATCTGATCCCCGGCCGGATCGCCGATCCGACTCCGTTCCGCTTCGAGGGGCGCTGGTGGATGTTCGCCTGCCCCACGCCCGACGCCCATGACTCGCTGTCGCTCTACTGCGCCGAGGATCTGGCGGGGCCGTGGCGCGAACATGTGGCGAGCCCGTTGATCACCGGCGACAAGAGCCGGGCGCGGCCGGGCGGGCGAGTCGTGGTCTGGGACGGGCGACTCTATCGCTTCGCCCAGGATTGCGGGCCGCGTTATGGCAGCGGCGTGCGGGTGTTCGAGATCACGCGCCTGACGCTTGAGGATTATGCCGAGCGGGAATGCGCCGAGAGTCCGATCCTCGGGCCGACGGGCGCGGGGTGGAACGGCAAGGCCATGCACCATGTCGATGCCTGGCAGATTGCCCCCGGCGAATGGATCGCCGCCGTGGACGGTCTGCACCGATAATCCGGAAGTACTGCACCAGAGGATTGCAGCCAATCTGACCTCTTCTCAGATTGCCGGGGCTTCTGCCTTCTTATAGACCAAGATCATCCCGAGTTTTTCATAAAGTACAGGTGCTTATAGATTTCTCTAAAGGGAGGAGCTCGTCTTGAAAACCGTTACTTTCCTGTTTGGCGCAGGTTCGTTGGCGGCCGCCGCCGCTGTGGCCATGGCTCAGACATCTTCGCCCCCACCGCCGCCCTTCGGACCGACAGTCGCCCCCGGCCGGACGATCCAGACGGCTGACATGACCAATCCCCAGCCGCTGATCCCGGGCGACATTTATCGCAACGGCAATGTCGCGCACCAGGATCTGGCGACGTTCGCATGGCTCGAATTCATCTCGGCAGTGTCGCCCAATGCGCCTGGTGCGCGCGGCGTGCCCGGCGGCAGTTTCGCGAGCACGGGCACCAGCAGCACACCGCCGCTGGTCTGGGAGACCTATCAGCACCGGACGGAACTGCTCCCCTGCAATGTATCCGGAGGCAACGCGACACCGAGGCCGCCACAGCCCTGGGGCGCTCCGCCCACCTATGTGACGACAGTCTCGCCTCCGACCCCTACCCCTACCCCGCCACCCCCGCAAATGTGCAGCACCATCACGGTGCCGGGTGGGAACCCCTATAACAATCTCGATGAGGCCAATCAGATCGGCCAGAATATCCTCCTTTTCCCGACCCAGCCGGGGGCGGGCCCGAACCCGGCCACTGACGCCCAAGTGCTGTTCGAGGCCAAGGCCAACCAGTATGAATCCAATTATGTCGCGCAGAATTACCAGTCGCTGATCCCGCAATTCCCGAAATTCCACTTCTCGCCGGGGATCACGCTGCCGACCACGACGGTGGAAGTGAAGGCCGCGTGGCGCCCGCTTTCCTCGATCCCGGCGAACCAGCAATATCGCTACCACGTCGCCAATGTGATCACCTATAGCGGCACCGACACTAATCCGGTGCCCAAGGTGGTGCCCTATGCGCTGATCGCGCTGCACATCATCCACAAGACGCCCAATTATCCCGCCTTCATCTTCGCGACCTTCGAACAGGTCGACGATTTCAAGAACCAGGTGACCGGGCAGCCGAGCGGCGTCTATTACGTGCCGGCCTATAATTCGGTCTCCTACGCTCTTCCCCCGACAACCACCTTCCCGCCCAGCGGCACGACGGTGAACAACCCCAAGATCAACTTCTCCACCACCGCACCCAAGGCCTATCCTTATGGCACCAAGGGTGTGTCGCTGCCGTTGGGGGCGGTCACCAGCATTCCCGGCTCCAAGGTCGTGAATGGTGTCGTCACCGTGCCGGTCACCTCGCCGGTGCCGACCGTGCCCGAGGTCGCCACCGTCAACAGCCAGGCGCTTGCCGCGATGCAGAGGATTCCGGGTTTCGGCCAGAATTTCGTCTGGCAATATTACAAGCTGACCGGCGTGCAGGCGATCCCGACCAATGACGAGACCACGCGCGACTTCTATCTCGCCAACATCGTGGTCGAAAGCAGCCAGCCAGGCATCCAGCTGTTCCGCGGCTTTCCGCCGATCACCCAAGGCGTGCTGGCCAACCAGCGCAACCAGACCAACGTAATCGATTATCACAACAGCCCAGGCTCGCTGACGTCGAGCGGCGGCTGCCAGGGCTGTCACGGCGTCGCCCAGACTCAGAACGGGTTCGACTTCAGCTTCCTCTTCTTCGGGGCCGCGGGAGGCGGGTTCTCGCCCGAGCCCAAGGGTGTGCCGGCTCCGGCGGTCGCGCAGGCGCGGCTGGTCCAGAAGAAATATCTGCAGAAATAAGCATTGGGGGCGTGAGGGAGCAGCGGAAATGTCCGCCTGCTCCCTCATGACTTTCAGCGCGCGACGAATCCGCTGATGAAGGCGTCGAGGTCAGCGAAAGCCTCCTGGCCGCGCAACAGCCCGGGGCCCTGCACAATGAAGGAATGGGTAGCGCCCGGATAGCGCTTGGTCACCGTGGCAACTCCGGCCTGGGCCAATAGCTGGCCATAAGCCTCCCCTTCGGCGCGCAGGAGATCATATTCGCACGTCAGGACAAAGGCCGGCGGCAGGCCTGCGAGGCTCGTCGCCCGGATCGGTGCCAGGCGCGGATCATGCCGCACTTCATCATTGGGGACATATTGAGCGGTAAACCACCGCATATCGTCATGAGTGAGAAATGGGCTTTCGAACGCGGACAGTGCCGGTGCGTCCATGTCCGCGTCGGTCGCTGGGTTGAGCAGGAGCTGCGCCGCGATCGGCGGTCCATCGGCATCGCGGGCCAGGAGGCACATGACCGCCGAAAGATTGCCGCCGGCACTATCGCCACCGACGATCAGCGGCAGTTCCTGACCCAGCAACCGCGCGGCATTGGCCGCCGTCCAGTTCAGCGCGGCCAGGCAGTCGTCAACGGCGGCCGGGAACGGGTGTTCGGGGGCGAGGCGATACTCCACCGACAGGACCGCGCAGCGCAGCCGCTCCGCATAGGTGCGGGAGCTCGCATCGGAGGATTCGATGTCGCCCAGCGTCCACCCGCCGCCGTGGATGTGCAGCATCAACGCGCGCGGCGGTGCCTTTGGAACATAGAGACGCAACCGGACATCGCCGTCAGGCGTCGGGACCTTATAGTCCTCGACCCGCGCCATCTCGGGCCCGGGCGGCATCATTGTCACGACCCCGGCAAAGGCCGCGCGCATTTCGGCCGCTGACGTCTCGCCGGGTTTCGGCAAGCCGGCGGCGCTGAAGTGCTCGAGCATCAGCTGGATGTCCGGATCGATCGGCATTGGATTCCCCCTGATTGTCAGGCGTCTCGCATCAGCAGGACCGGCTTGATCACCGCCCCCGATTCCGATGCGTGGACTGCCTCCTCGATCGCGGCGAACGGATAGGTGCGGACGAGCTTTTCCAGCGGCAGCATGCCCGCTTTGTAATATTGGATCAGCCGCGGGATAAACAGCTGCGGGTCAATACCACCCTCGACGACGCCGACGATGCGGCGGCCCATGCTCATCATGGCGGACGGATCGAGATCCATCGTCTGCCCGGGTGGATAGGCACCAACAAGCGCAAGGGTGCCCCGCGTCGCCAGCTTATCGATACAGGCTCCGACAAGCGCCGGAACGCCGGTGGTGTCGACGATGTGGTCAAAAGGACCGGCCAGCGCCGCCATATCGTCGACCGCCTCGGTCGCACCCAGCTCCATGGCGAGATCGAGCCGGTGGCGATGGCGATCAAGCACCGCGATCCGGCCCGCGCCGGCGATCTTCGCGGCCATCACGGCGGAAAGGCCCACCGTACCGGCGCCGAAGATGGCGATGGACTGGCCCGCCGCGACCCGCAGGGTTTCAAGCACGGTCCCGGCGCCGGTCTGGATACCACAACCCAGCGGCGCCAGCAGTGCGAGCGGCAGGTCCCGGTCGATCTTCACGACATTGTCGATGTGCGCGAATGCGTAGGTCGCGAACGCCGATTGGCCGAAGATATTGGCGCCGATCTTTTCGCTCCCGCGCCAGATGCCGCCTTGTCCGGGTGCGGTTACGCCAAGGAAATTGCGGGGAAAGAACTCGGCGCAATAGCCCGGCTGGTGATCATCACAGGCCGCGCAGGTGCCGCAGCTGTGGAAGCTGAGCAGCACATGATCGCCAGGCTCGACACTGATGACACCGGGGCCGACGGCCTCGACGACACCCGCGCCTTCATGGCCGAAGATGCAAGGGAAAGGGACCGGCAAGCCCCCGTCCCGCATCACCATATCGGTATGGCACACGCCGCATGCATGGATTTCCACCTGGATCTGCCCCGGTCCGGGTGGGTCCATCCGCAACCGGGCGAGCCGAAAGGCACCGCCCGGCGCGTCGACGAGCGCCGCTTCAATCTCCATCCCCGGCACGATCAGAATTTGAAGCCGAACCGCGCATACCATTCGCGCGGCGGATTATAGGTCCCGAAGATCGTGCCGTCCGCGATATTGGAGCCGCCCGAGGTCAGGAAGCGCTTGTCGGTGAGGTTGGTTGCTCCGGCAGTGAGCGTCCAATGCCCGCCAGGCTCCTTATAGGTGAGGCTGGCATTGACGATGTCGCTGGCCGCCCGCTGCAACAGGAAAGTGCGCTGCGTATCGTTCCAGGCGCTGGAGGTGTGCGTCCAGTCAGCGAGCGCAATCAGCGACCCGCCATTGCTGAGCTTCGCCTCGTAACGCGGGCTGAGATTGACTTTCCAATGGGGGGTTTTCGGCAGATCTTCGCCGACCAGGGTGCCCGCCTGGAATATGTTGGCACCGCCGACCGCCGTGGCCGCAGGGCTGACCGAGGTGTAATGGGCATCGATATAGCCGAGCGACCCGTTGATGGTCAGGCCATCGATCGGCGCCGCCACCATCTCGAGTTCGAAGCCACGGATGCGGGCGTTGCCGGCATTGGCGACTGTCGGCGAGGTCCCGACCTGGATGTTGAGCTGGATGCCCTTGTAATCGGTGCTGAAGGCCGCCGCGTTCAGCTGCAGATGCCGGTCGATCAGCGTCGATTTGATACCGGCTTCCCAGGTGGTCGCCTTTTCCTCATCGAAGTCCGGCGCGACATTGCCCTGCGGGTTGGTCAGGCGGGTGGTCCAGCCGCCGGTCTTGTAGCCCTTGGACCAGCTGCCATAGACCATGATCCTGTCGTCAGGATGCAGCTGAATGCCGAGCTTCGGGGAGAAATTGCTGAAGCTCTTGTGGTTCGTGCCCGGCGTATAGACCCGCAACGGGTTCGAGGGATCGGGGAACTGGTTCGCCTGTGCGCAGGTGATGGGCGCGAACAGCAGGACCTGGTTGGGGGAAATGTTGCCGTTGACGTCCGAGCACCCGAACAGCTTGTAGTTGAAGCCGTTCAGCTCCTGCTGTCCGCCTTCGAATGTCTTCTTCTCATGGGTGTAGCGACCGCCGGCAGTGAAACCGATCCAATCGATCGGGCGATAATCGAGCTGGCCGAAAAAGGCGTAATTCTCGGTCTTGAGCTGGTTCGGGCCATCGACCTGGATCTGCCCCTCGGCAAAGGTCACATAATCGTGGAGGTCGCCGGCTTCCTTGAAATAATAGGCGCCCAGAACATAATTCAGCTTGTTGTCCAACGCCTTGCCGAGCAGCTGGAATTCCTGGCTGAACTGCCACTGGTTCATCTTGAAGCTGAGTTGCAGGAAATTGAGCGGCGAACCATCGGCATCAAGCCCGGCGTTCCAGTGGAGTGCGCGGTACGCCGTGATCGATTTCAGCGCGACATTCTGCGCCAGGTCGAAATCAAAGGTGGCGCCAAGGCCCCAGCTCTGGAGGCGCGAATAGCTGTTGCCGGTCGCATAGCTGCGATCCGGATCGCTGATCAGGAAGCGGCTGTCCCATGGCAGGCGATCATTGCTCGCGTTGCCATCGACATTGACGCTGGCATAGCTCGGCACCTTGAACTGCGGGTTGAATTGAGTGCCCGATACGCCGCAAAGCGCCTGGGCACCGCGCGCCGCGATTTGCGCCGAGGTGCTGCCGATGCAGAAATTATAGAGGCCTGCGAAATTGAAGCCGGTCGTGCCGCTCGGATCAAGCGCGGTGCCGGGCAGGTTGGTCGTGCCGGCGAAATTTCCGGGCACATTCGGGAAGATGCCAAGCACTTTGTTGGCCGAGGTGCTCCTGTCCCTTGAATAGTCGGCGGACAGGGTCAGCTTGACCGCACCGCCATCATCCCATTTCAGCTTGCCGCGCACGCTTCCGCTGTTGACCGCGCCTTCGTCCTGCGCGCTCTGATAGCCGGCGGCGTCAAACGCGGTGAAGGACGGCGTATTGTTCGCGCGCTGATCGGGAAAAGGAATCCGTTTGAGATAGCCGTCCTGGGTCTTGATGCCGAAGGTGAGCGACGAGGTCAGGTTCTCGGTGAGCGGCAGATCCACAGAACCCCGCGCCTGAAGCAGGTTGAAGCTGCCCCCGGTGAGGTCGCCGGAAACCTTCAGGACATGGCCCGGATCGCGCGTGACGATGGAAATCGCGCCGCCGATGGTGTTCCGGCCGAACAGCGTACCCTGCGGCCCCTTGAGCACTTCGACCCGCTCGACGTCGAGCAGATCCTGATTGGCGCCAACCGTGCGTGCGAGATAGACGCCATCGAGATAGACGCCGACGCCTGGATCGATGTTGAAGGCGAAATCATCGGAGCCGATCCCGCGGATATAGGCGGAGAGGACTGCGGTTGAGCCGGAAAAGGGCGTGCCCGCATCGAGGTTCACGTTCGGGGCGATGGACGAGAGCTGCGCGACGCTTCCAACCGCGCGCTCCTGCAGCGTCTCGGAGGTGAAGGCGGAGATCGCGATCGGCACGTCCTGGACATTTTCGGCACGCTTCTGCGCCGTGACGACGATGTCGGCGATGCCGCTATTATCCTGGCTGGGGGCTGCCTCAGCGGTCGCGGCGGGGGGAGGGCTGGTCTGCGCCATGGCCGGAAAGCCGATTAAAGCGGTCGAGGCGAGCAGCCATGCTGCCGAGGATTTGCCCATCTATTGTCTCCCAAAATATCCGCCTGTCTCCGGCGGAATTGAGGAAAGTATAGGCGGTGGAAGTTAACGGGTCTTGGATTGGAGCGAACGGCGACAATGGACGGATGCGAACCGGCTCCGGTCAATTGGTCGCTGTCTTGCCTCGCCATTGGCTGGG
Source organism: Sphingomonas sp. P3_C5 (assembly GCF_056402635.1). Taxonomy (NCBI): domain Bacteria; kingdom Pseudomonadati; phylum Pseudomonadota; class Alphaproteobacteria; order Sphingomonadales; family Sphingomonadaceae; genus Sphingomonas; species Sphingomonas sp. P3_C5. Next base: position 1,020,246 of record NZ_JBFUHA010000001.1, on the reverse strand, counting down.
CGGCACGCCGAAGCGGCGGCGGAAGCACCGACTGAAAAACGCTGAATCGCTGAAGCCGACCTCAAAGGCGATATCGGTGATGCTGTGGTTCGCGCCGTGGCTGAGCATCTCCGCTGCTTGCCCCAACCGCCGCTCGGCAATGAAGGCGGTCGGCGTTAGCGCGGTGTAGCGCGCGAATGCCTTCTGGACCGCACGCGGGCCAAGGCCGGTCGCCTGTGAAATCGTCGCCGTGCTGAGCTCGGGATCGCTGAGATTGCTGAGCGCATATTTCACGGGAGATTGAAGCGAGACATCCTCGCGGAACGGGAGCGATCGCCGGCTGCAGGCAATGCGTGCGGCTGAGGCCACCACGTCATCGACGCTTTCATCGACCTGATCGAGCATATCGCGCTCGCACCACAGGCCTTCCAGCATGTGCTTCAGAAAGGCGACATTGGGATCCTGGCCGGAAAGGAGCTGGCCGTGGAAACCAGCCGCCGACAGCTCAGGGCCGATCATCGCCGCCGGCACCTGCAGGATCAGGCAATCATTGCGCTCCGAAATATCGATCGCATAGGGCCGGGAATCATCGGCGATGATGATGTCGCCGACACCGGCGGTGAAAGCCTCATCGCCGCAGATCATGGTGAGGCGACCGCGCCGCTGCAGATGAAAGACGAGGTTGTGCGTGTGGTCGATACTCGCGATCCGGCTGACCCGGGCGCGCTCACTGCGGGCACGGGCGAGGCCGATACGACCCAGCGACCAGCGCGCCAGATCCGCCTTGATTCCTTCGGGCACATTGGCGGTCATGCCCGGAAAAGTCTCCGCGACAAGCTCGCTCCAGAACATCCGGCGCCGCTGCAACGGCACCAGGCTGGTGGAGAAACGTTCGATCGCGCTCAGACGAATGCCTCCAGCGTGACGGCATTGCCCGCGTCGGTCAGGAACGTGAATGCGTGCGCCACCCCTTCCCTCCCAAGGTGATCGCGGGGAAGAGCAAGCGACCCCGCTTTCGCCTCATTGTATGCCTGGCATACGTACCTGGCAAGCGGCAAGGCATCCACCCTCATCCCGGCTCAGCGCTGCTTTTCGAGATCATAGGCGCCGAGGCCCGGCTTGAAGCTTTTGTCGTCGATGAACTGCCTGATGCCTTCCTTGCGGCCATGATTGTCATAGCTGTTGGCGGCTTCCTGCGCGCGGATCAGATAATCCTCAGCATCGTCATAGCTCATGATGCCGACACGGCGGACCGCATCCTTGGTGGCCTTGAGCGCGACTGGGTTCTTCTTCAGCAGCACATTGGCCACCTCAGTCACGCGAGCCTTCAGATCGGAGAGCGGCAGCGCCTCATTGACGAGGCCCCAGTCCGCGGCGGTCTTGCCGTCGACATTTTCGCCCATCATTGCGTGGTACATCGCCTTGCGAAACGGCATCAGCTCAGTCGCGACCTTGGTTGCGCCGCCGCCGGGGAGGATGCCCCAGTTGATCTCGGACAGGCCGAACTGCGCATCCTCGGCGGCAAAGGCGAGGTCGCAGGCAAACAATGGGCCGTACCCGCCACCGAAGCACCAGCCATTGACCATCGCGATGGTCGGCTTCTGATACCAGCGCAGCCGGCGCCACCAGCCATAGCTTTCGCGCTGCGCCTGGCGGGTCGCGCCGAGGCCCTTGGCTTCGGTCTCACGGAAATATTCCTTGAGATCCATGCCCGCCGACCAGGCAGTGCCCTCGCCGGTGAGCACCAGCACCCCGACATCGTCGCGATGTTCGAGGAGGTCGAGCACCTCCATCATCTCGCGATTGAGCGTCGGCGACATGCAGTTGCGCTTCTCGGGGCGGTTGAAGCTCACCCAGGCGATGCGGTCGACAATGTCATAGGCCACGGTGCCCAGCGGGGAGGTTTCAGTCATTGGGGTTCCGTTCAAAAACAGCTGAAAATCAGATTGGGTAATGGCCCGGCTGGGTCTCGATCGTGATCCAGCGCAGCTCGGTGAAGCTCTCGACGCCCGCCTTGCCGCCGAAGCGGCCGTAGCCGGAGGCCTTGGTGCCGCCGAACGGCATCTGCGCTTCGTCATGCACGGTCGGGCCGTTGACATGGCAGATGCCCGATTTGATCTGCCGCGCGACACGAAGACCTCGCGCGGTGTCGCGAGTGAAGACAGCTGCCGAGAGACCATATTCGGTGTCGTTGGCGAGCTCGATCGCGTGCGCCTCGCCGCGAGCGCGCGCGATGCCGACGACCGGGCCGAAGCTCTCGTCGCGGAATAGCCGCATCTCGGGCGTCACCTTGTCGATGACATGCGCCGGCATCAGCACGCCGTTGGCATCCCCGCCGACCAGCTGCTGCGCACCCTGCGCAAGCGCATCGTCGATCAGCCCACGCACGCAATCGACCGTCTTCTGATCGACCACCGCACCAAGCGGCGTCTTGCCCTCGCGCGGATCGCCGACCGGCATCGAGCCGACCTTGGCGGCGAACTTCTCGGCAAAGGCATCGGCGACGCTCTCGACCACGATGATCCGCTCGGTCGACATGCAGATCTGGCCCGAGTTCATGAAGGCGCCGAACGCGGCCGCCTTCACCGCCTCGTCGAGATCGGCATCGTCGAGGACGATCAGCGGCGCCTTGCCGCCCAGCTCGAGCAGCACTGGCTTCAGATGCTCGGCCGCGCGTTTCGCGACGATCTTGCCGACTGCTGTCGAACCGGTGAAGTTGATTCGGCGCACCGCCGGATGATCGATCAGCGCCCCGACGATCGCGGCCGCATCCTTTGGCGCGTTGGTGACAAGGTTGACTGCGCCCTTGGGCAGGCCCGCTTCCTCGAACGCCTCGACGATCAGCGCATGGGTGCGCGGGCATTGCTCCGACGCCTTCAGCACCACCGTGTTGCCGCAAGCGAGCGGCATCGCGATCGCGCGCACGCCAAGAATGATCGGCGCATTCCACGGCGCGATGCCGAGCATCACACCGACCGGCTCGCGCAGCGCCATCGCAATGCAGCCCGGCTTGTCCGAGGGGATCACTTCGCCGCTGATCTGGGTGGTCATCGCCGCAGCTTCGCGGACGATGCCCGCCGCCAGCATCAGATTGAAGCCGGCCCAGCCCTGGGTGGCGCCGATCTCGCCCATCATCGCGTCGATGAACTGGGGCGCCTTCGCCTCGAGCGCGGCGGCCGCCTTCATCAACAGCGCGCGCCGCGCATTGGGTCCGAGCGCCGACCATGCCGGGAAAGCTGCCGCCGCCGCATCGCAGGCCGCGTTCGCGTCTGCCACGCTCGCCGCTGAGGCGGTGGTCGCGATCTCACCCGTCACGGGATTGAGGCGATTGAAGGATTCGCTGGTCTCGCGGGACTCGCCCGCTACGCGAAGGGAAATTGCAGTCGCCATCAGCCTCTCCTCTTATTGTTATGTTGCATAACGTATTTGAGAAGGCGCGGCAATGCTGTTTTTGTGACGTCGATGTGGAGTTGGCGGGCGCGGCGGTGCGCGCTGGAAGCTAATCGATGCGCTTGCGGGCGACGGTCCATTGCGGATCGGTGCACAAGCCGCAGTCCTTCCCGACAAAGGCCTTCGCCGCGACCTTGTCGCCGGACAATTGCCAGTCGAGCCATTTGACGGAAACCTGGGCGACCGCGCCGCCATTGGGCTGTGAGAAGGTTCCGCCATGGCCGACCGGCAGGTTGGCCACCATCACCGGCACCGTGTCGATCCGCGCGACATCGTCCATGCCGTTCGGATAAGCGATGTCGGTCGGGCCGCCGAGAATATAGAATATGGGGGTGTGGAGCTTCCTGAGCAGCGTCTTGTCGACATTCAGCCCGGCGATCGGATTGGTACCGTCAGCAAAGATGCCGCTATTGTTGATGATAACCGCATGGACCCGCGGATCGGCGGCTGCTTCGATCGCCTGGAGCCCACCGCAGCTATGCCCGGCCACGGCCAGCTTGTTGAGATCGAGCCGGTGGAAGAAGGGGCTGCCGCGGCGATCATTCTCGGCATAGGCCCAGTCAATCGCTGCGAGCAAAGCTGCAGTACTGGTTTTGACCGTCAGCAGCTTGCCGCCCGCGGCCGCGGCCTGTGGTGGCGCGGGTTTGGGGGCGGGCGGCGGAGCGCCAGGGCCGCTCAGGATCCTCCCCGGGGCTATGGCGAGATAGCCATGCGAGGCGATCTGGGCGAGATGGAAGCGAGCGCTCGCCCCATCATCCGAGCAGGCGCCATTGCCCCAGATAAACAGGCCCAGCTTGCGGCTTCCCAACCGATTCAGATCAGCCGGGTGATAGATGACGTGATCCGGCAGTGACGGCACCATTTCCTTGAGAGCCGGGAAAGCCCCCGTACCCGGCGTATCCGGCAAAGCCACCTGCGGTTTGGGTTGGGCCGCTACGACGCGGGTGGGATCGACCGTGGCTGTCGGACTTACCTGGCCGATCGCCGCGGCGCCGGCCGTGGCTGACAGCACAATCACGGCGATCACAGCGCAAGACGCAAGGCGGTTCTTCACGGTCGCTCTCCATTTTCCCGTTCGCGCCGACACCGAAGCCAGTCGCACTCGAAGCGGTTCCGGCGTGCCGGAAGACAGGTTGCGACAAGCCAACACGCTGAAACATTTGCGATTTGATCTCGCGGAATTGCTATAAGCTATGACTATCTCGAGCAGCGCGCAAGGCGCTTGCCGGCCGGCGCCGCGCTCCGAGAGGAATGTCGCGGAGCCCAAACGCAAAAAACCCCCGGAGCTTGCGCCTCGGGGGATTTCGAATGTCGTTGGTTGCGGGGACAGGATTTGAACCTGTGACCTTCAGGTTATGAGCCTGACGAGCTACCGGGCTGCTCCACCCCGCGCCAAGGTTCTCCACCCGCTGAAAGGCGGGGGAAACATGTGAATGGGTTCTTGTATAGAATGCGTTTTTTGCTGCTCACCGGCTACAATGCCTGGCGACGACCTACTCTTCCATCGCTTGAGCGATAGTACCATCGGCGCAGTCAGGTTTCACGGCCGAGTTCGGGATGGGATCGGGTGGGGCACTGACGCTATAGCCACCAAGCAATGAAGCCGGTGAAGCACCCCACACAGCCGGAGCTGTGCGGGTTTCCCAATGAAGGGATGCGAAAAACGGTTCTAAAATCGATGCACTTTTACCTGAATTCTAGGCGTAGTTGTTTATTAGGCGTTGCTGTCAATCATCCGACAATCACCGCAATGCTGGTCACCCAGAATTGTCGTTGATGGTGGGACTCTCAAGCGCAAATAGAGCAATTAGTATCGGTTAGCTCCATGCGTTACCGCACTTCTACATCCGATCTATCAACGTCGTGGTCTCCGACGGCTCTATGAAATCTTATCTCGAGGGAGGCTTCCCGCTTAGATGCTTTCAGCGGTTATCCCGTCCATACATAGCTACCCTGCTGCGCTCCTGGCGGAACGACAGGTACACCAGAGGTATGTTCAACCCGGTCCTCTCGTACTAGGGTCAACTCCTCTCAAATTTCGACGCCCACGGCAGATAGGGACCAAACTGTCTCGCGACGTTCTGAACCCAGCTCACGTACCACTTTAATTGGCGAACAGCCAAACCCTTGGGACCTGCTCCAGCCCCAGGATGTGATGAGCCGACATCGAGGTGCCAAACAACCCCGTCGATATGAGCTCTTGGGGGTTATCAGCCTGTTATCCCCGGCGTACCTTTTATCCGTTGAGCGATGGCCCTTCCACGAGGGACCACCGGATCACTATGACCGACTTTCGTCTCTGCTCGACTTGTCAGTCTCGCAGTCAGGCTGGCTTATGCCATTGCACTCTAACAGACGGTTTCCAACCGTCCTGAGCCAACCTTCGCGCGCCTCCGTTACTCTTTAGGAGGCGACCGCCCCAGTCAAACTACCCGCCACAGAGGGTCCCTGATCCAGTTTCATGGATCGAGGTTAGACATCAGAAAACAACAGGGTGGTATTTCACCTATGGCTCCACGTCAGCTGGCGCCAACGCTTCAAAGCCTCCCACCTATGCTACACAGTTCTTTCCTAATGCCACTCTGAAGCTGCAGTAAAGGTGCACGGGGTCTTTCCGTCTAACCGCGGGTACTCCGCATCTTCACGGAGAATTCAATTTCGCTGAGCATGTCCTGGAGACAGTGGGGAAGTCGTTACGCCATTCGTGCAGGTCGGAACTTACCCGACAAGGAATTTCGCTACCTTAGGACCGTTATAGTTACGGCCGCCGTTTACCTGGGCTTCATTTCGCAGCTTGCACCACTCCACTTAACCTTCAGGCACCGGGCAGGCGTCAGGCCCTATACGTCGTCTTGAAGCCGACTTAGCAGAGCCCTGTGTTTTTGCTAAACAGTCGCTACCCCCTGGCCTGTGCCCCCTCAAAGTGCTTGCGCATAGTGAGGGCCTCCTTCTTCCGAAGGTACGGAGGCAATTTGCCGAGTTCCTTCAGGACACTTCTCTCAAGCGCCTTGGTATACTCTACCTGACCACCTGTGTCGGTTTCGGGTACGGTCTATACGGTGGGGCTATTTCCTGGAACCTCTTCGAAGCCCATCCAATCCAATAAGGATGAACAACTCACGAGATCCGTCACACACCACCAGGTCACGGAATATTAACCGTGTTCCCATCGACTACCCCCTTCGGGCTCGTCTTAGGGGCCGACTCACCCTGCGCGGATTAGCCTTGCGCAGGAACCCTTGGTCTTTCGGCGAGAGGGCATCTCACCCTCTTTATCGCTACTCATGTCTGCATTCGCACTTCCGATACCTCCACGGCCCATTACCAGGCCGCTTCACAGGCGTACGGAACGCTCCGCTACCGCTCATCTTGCGATGAACCCTAAGCTTCGGTGCGTGTCTTGAGCCCCGTTACATCTTCGCCGCAAAACCTCTTATTTAGACCAGTGAGCTGTTACGCTTTCTTTAAAGGATGGCTGCTTCTAAGCCAACCTCCTGGTTGTTTTGGAAGTTTCACATGCTTTCCCACTTAGACACGACTTGGGGACCTTAGCTGTAGGTCAGGGCTGTTTCCCTTTTGACGACGGACCTTAGCACCCGCCGTCTGTCTCCCGGATATTACTCGCAGGTATTCGGAGTTTGGTTAGGTTTGGTAGATCTCGCGACCCCCTAGCCCATCCAGTGCTCTACCCCCTGCGGTATTCGTCCGAGGCACTACCTAAATAGTTTTCGCGGAGAACCAGCTATTTCCCGGCTTGATTGGCCTTTCACCCCTAAACACAGCTCATCCGATAACTTTTCAACGTTAATCGGTTCGGACCTCCAGTGCGTGTTACCGCACCTTCATCCTGGCCATGCCTAGATCGCCGGGTTTCGGGTCTAATACATCAAACTTAGTCGCCCTATTCAGACTCGCTTTCGCTGCGCCTACACCTAACGGCTTAAGCTTGCTTGATACATTAAGTCACAGACCCATTATACAAAAGGTACGCAGTCAGGCCACATGAGCCCTCCTACTGCTTGTAGGCAATCCGTTTCAGGTACTGTTTCACTCCCCTCATCGGGGTGCTTTTCACCTTTCCCTCACGGTACTAGTTCACTATCGGTCGCATACGAGTATTTAGGCTTAGAGGGTGGTCCCCCTATGTTCAGACAGAATTACACGTGTTCCGCCCTACTCGAGTCCTGAAGTCTCACTTTCGCATACGGGGCTGTCACCCGCTATGGCCAGTCTTTCCAAACTGTTCTGCTAGTTGAACTCCAGGCACTGGCCTGGTCCGCGTTCGCTCGCCACTACTAACGGAATCTCGGTTGATGT